>CAIRBI010000026.1 GCA_903876785.1 uncultured Gammaproteobacteria bacterium | reverse complement strand
TGGAATGAGGAGGTGGTCGTCCACCGCCGCGACCGTTCCGATAGCAATACCCCGGCCATTATCGGCACCATCATTGGTGGCGCGCTGGGCAACGCGGTCGGACACGGGAAGTCGAATCGCCGGGTTGGAACCGTCGTCGGCGCGGTGTTGGGGCACTCCATTGGACGTGATATAGTCACCGCCAATGGCAGTCGCGAGCGCGGTCGTTATGAGACGGTGCGTCAATGCGAGACTGTTTACGAGTATCGTGAAGAGGAGCGTGTGGTGGGTTACGACGTCCGCTACCGCTACAATGATGAAGAGTATTCTGTGCGGATGGACGAGGAGCCCGGCTCTCAGGTGCGCATCAGAGTCAATGTTCAGCCTGTGTTCTAAGGTCATTTCAGGAGTCAGTGAAGGCTCGTTTGACTGGCAGGCTGTCCCCCGCAGCTTATTTGGAGAGGGTCTGTGTTGAAGTCAAATTCACTGCCATGCCTGCTATGCCGATTTCTTGAAGTCTGCAGGCAGATGCGCGGTTTCGCCGCAGTGCCGTCGCTCAAGCTCTTGCTGATGGTTCTGTTGATGACCCCGCTGTTGGGGGTTCCGGAAGCACAGGCCCAGCAGGGATTGTTGCCGCAACAGAGTGATGCTCCCCGGGAGGATCGCTCTGGGCAGAATGCTCAACCGGCCGCGATTTCCCAGCGTCAGGCGCTTGAACTGGTGCGCGCCAGCTATCCTGGCAATGTCGTCAGCATCAACGAAGTGCAGCAGGGCGGTGGGCTGTTCTACCGAGTGCGCATGGACAACGAAGGCAACATCTACACGCTGTATGTCGACGCGGCCAGCGGCGCCATTACCCGGGAACAGTAAGCGTATGCGCCTTCTCGTGGTCGAAGATCAGAGTTTGTTGCGCCAGCAACTCAGTCAGGGGCTGAGCAAGCACGGCTATATCGTGGATGATGCGGCGGACGGCAAGGCGGGACTCTATTTTGCAACGGAATATGCTTACGATGCTGCCATCATCGATCTCGGTCTGCCATTGCTGGATGGGGTTTCTCTAATCCGCCAGATTCGAGCTCAAGGCAAGACCTTCCCCATTCTGATTCTGACCGCCCGTGGCGATTGGCAGGACAAGGTCGGTGGATTGGACGCCGGCGCAGACGACTATGTAGTGAAGCCCTTTCAGCTTGAGGAAATCCTGGCCCGCCTGAATGCGCTGTTGCGACGAGCTGCCGGCTTCTCAAAGCCGGTAATCGAGTTCGGTCCGATAGCGCTGGATACCAGCAGCAAGCGAATCACGCTCAATGGCGGCAATATCGATCTCACTGCTTACGAATACAAGATGATCGAATACCTGATGTTGCATCCCGGGCAGGTCATCTCGAAAACCGAATTGACCGAGCATCTGTACGCTCAGGACTATGATCGCGACAGCAATGTGCTGGAGGTGTTCGTGCGGAGACTGCGGCAGAAGCTGGACCCGGACGATACGTTGAAACCGATCGAAACTATCCGTGGCCAGGGTTACCGCTTTCGAGGCGGTTCATGATGGCAACAAATGATTAGAGATGACTCCTGATCCCTCTGGCACCGACTATTCCCTCCAGACCCGCCTGCTGACAGCCGTCAGCGTTCTCCTGTGCATTTTCCTCGGACTGACCGGCGTGGTGCTCGACCGCGCGTTTCGCAGCAGTGTCGAAGCTGGTGTTGCCGAGCAACTGCAGGTGCAGATTTATGTGCTGCTTTCTGCAGTCGAAGAAGAACGGGGCCAGTTCTACTTTCTGCAGGATTTGCGCGAGCCGCGTTTCTCGCAGCTCAATTCCGGTCTTTATGGAGTGGTCAACAGTCCGTTGACCGGAGAGGTGTTGCGGACTCCCTCTGCGCTGGAACTGGAATTCTCGGACTTCGCTAATCTGTGGCAGAACCTCGGACGTGGAGAGAGTTTCTTCACGCGTGCGGTGACTGCTCAGGGTCAGGAGTATTTTGTTTCGACCTACGGGGTGGTCTGGGAAAATGGCGAGGATCAATACAACTTCTCCGTGCTGGAATCCACCGGCACTTATCTTGCCGAGGTCAACAAATTCCGCACCAGTCTGTGGTCCTGGCTTGGTGGTGTGGCGATTTTGCTGCTGATACTGCAGTTGCTCCTGCTGCGTTGGGGTTTGTCACCATTGCGGCGCCTGGCCATCGACCTGAAGAGTATCGAGAGCGGGTCCAGCGAGGAGCTGAAAGAACGTTATCCCCGTGAATTGCGAGCCGTCACCGCGAACCTGAACCTCCTCATCAAGAGCGAGCGCAAGCAACAGCAGCGCTACCGAGAGACGCTCGGCGATCTTGCACACAGCCTCAAGACTCCGCTGGCGGTCATCGCGGGCGTCATGCAGGCGCTGCGCGATGCACGCGCTGGCGATTCTGCGCACGCCGCAAATGACAGCGTGCGTGAACAGTTCCGCACTGTCGATGAACAACTGGAGCGAATGAATCAGATCGTGGGTTACCAGCTGCAACGTGCAGTCAAATCGAATGGCACCACCGCACTTGCGCGGCGTGTTGTGGTCGCGGAGGCGGCGGGCAAGGTATTGCGCGCCCTCGACAAGGTCTATGCCGACAAAGGCATGCGCACAGAATGCCGGATTGATGCCGGCATCCTCTTTCTGGGCGATGAGCGGGATCTCATGGAAGTGCTTGGCAATGTGCTCGACAATGCCTACAAATATGGGGGCACCTGGCTCTCCATCACCGCGACCACCGCACTTGTCCCAGCGCGTCAGCTCAGTATCGTGGTCGAGGATGACGGCCCCGGCATCTCCGCCGAACATCAGGAATGGGTCCTGCAGCGTGGTGCAAGGTTGGATACGCTCGCTCGCGGGCAAGGCATCGGTCTGGCCGTGGTCACGGATATTGTCACCAGCTACGGGGGGCAGATCGAGGTTGGCAGCAGCGTGGCCGGTGGAGCCCGCATCCAGTTGGTCTTGAGCAACTTTCAGCTGGCGGGTGAGGAGCGGGCGGTGCAGTAAAATCGACTCGGAAAGCGAGGCGATATAATCTCAATGGGTCTAAAAGATCAGCGCCGCGAAACAGGAGCAGAGCGTCATCCCGAACAGAAACCACTTGATCGTACTTTGTTTCGCCCGCACGGCGAACTTGACGCTCAACCAGGCGCCGACCATCGTGCCAGCCGCCAGGATCAAGCCCGGCATCCAGCGCACCTGATCGAAATAGATGAACACCACCAGCGCTATCAACGTAAATCCCAGCGAACACACCATCTTCAGGGCATTGGCGCGCACCAGGTCGTAACGCAACCCGCCGGCCAGTGCCGCCAGCAGAATGAAGCCTACCCCCGCTTGGACGAAGCCACCGTAGACCCCCGCCAGCAACAATGTCCACCAGGCGCCACGACTCTCGCTGACGGCGATGACCGGCGTGCCCTCGGGAGGAGCGATGAAATTGGGTCGCACCAGAATGATTACGGACATGAGGATGATGGTGCCCAGCAGCAAGGGTTTGAGTGCCGTCGGCGGTGTCACTGCAGCAGCAAGCGAGCCGATTACTCCCCCGATCAGATTGGGCACCAGGATCGGCATGATGGCGGGCACATCAAGACGGTCATGCTGCCTGAATCCGCGAATGCCGACGACGCATTGCAAGGCCACCGCTACCCGGTTGGTACCATTGGCAACATCAGCCGGCAATCCCAACAGCATCAGCACAGGCAAAGTCAGATTGGACCCCCCACCGGCAATGGTATTGATGCCGCCGGCAAGAAAGCCCATTGCGGCGAGTACGAAGAGTAGGGGGGCGCTATATTCCATGGGAGCAGTGTAGCAAACCGATTCGCAATCATCTGCTATAAATAAAGACAGGAGAACAACGCACAAGCCCGGGAGGGGCACTCGCAAATGCTAGGGACACGGCTGCACCACACTTCATGTATGACCTGTTTGCCTGCTGAGGCTGCCGGGGCAACTCTGATCGAAATTCTTGTCGCACTTCTCGTTGTGGCGATCGGCCTGCTTGGTATGTCTGCGCTGCAGACAGAGAGTCTGCGGCTATTGCAGAGTGCCTCTCTGCGCACGCAGGCAGGGATTCTTGGCGGTGACATGCTGGAGAGGGTGCTATCGAATCGGCTGGGTGCTGCACTGGGTGCCTATGAGGGTGGGGTCGCAGGTCTCAATCTTGGCTGCCAATCGTTGGCGGGTTGCGATGCGGCGGAACTGGCCGGTCACGACATCGCGCAGTGGCAGGCTGCCCTGCAGAGTTCGCTGCCTGCTGCCACAGGCATTGTCTGCATCGATTCCACTCCACACGATGGTGCTCCCGAAGCAGCTGGCTGCGATGGCGCCGTGCTGGACTCTGCCACCTTCCATGCCGTCAAGATCTGGTGGGATGATGACCGGGACGGCGTGGCCGAGAAGCGAATTACGCTGAGTCTGCGGCTCTGATTGGAGGAGATACGGATGTCGGTTGCTGGAGTCAGGCGAAAGGTTGGTCAGCATTGCGCCCCCGGTCTCGTGACTGCAACGGGCTTCTCATTGATCGAATTGCTGATTTCGATGGCAATG
>CAIRBI010000025.1 GCA_903876785.1 uncultured Gammaproteobacteria bacterium | reverse complement strand
CCGCAAGTCGCGTTCAAAGTGAGGGGAACGTTCTAGTGACGCATCGGTTATTGTTTTCGCTGCTGCTGGCAATCATCTGGACCCTTTCTGGTCTGCCAGCACTTGCGCAACAATCCGACCTCGACAATGTGCAAGTGACGCGTCTGCTGGACAAGCCGATTATTGCGCCGGGCATACATCCCAGCATCGGAGTCAATATTCAGGGGCCCACTGTGGTTAAGGTCCCTGAATGGCTGGAAAACCCGCTGGGCAATTACTATTTGTATTTCGCCGACCACAAGGGTGACTACATTCGTCTCGCGTATGCGGATGCGCTGACAGGCCCGTGGCAGATTTACGAGCCCGGGTCATTGCAACTCGCGGAATCGCATTTCCTCACGGCTCCGCCGACAGTTTCCGACGAGCGTGTGCGCGAACTTGAGGCCGAGCGGCTGACCAGCGGTGTCAGATACGCCCATGATTTGCGCACTGAACTGACATCTCCTCACATAGCCTCGCCAGACGTGCACATCGACAACGTCAACCAACGCTTCATTATGTACTACCATGGACTCGCCGACATCGGCAGACAACATTCACGGGTGGCGACCTCCAAAGATGGCATCCACTTCGAGGCGCAGCCTCAGAATCTCGGCCGCACGTATATGCGCGCGTTTGAACATGATGGTATGACTTATGTGATGTCCATGCCTGGGCAGTTCTATCGCTCCAAAGATGGAATGACTGATTTCGAGACGGGCCCATTGTTGTTTGCATCTAACATGCGTCATGCGGCACTACTGAAGCGGGGAAATACCCTGTACGTATTCTGGACCCGGGTTGGCGATGTGCCGGAGAGCATTATGGTGAGCACGGTGGATATCAGCGGCGACTGGCAGCAATGGCGCAACGCCGGTGAGAGAATCGTGCTGCAACCCGAATTCGATTGGGAAGGCGCGAATGCGCCGCTGGAGCCGTCTGTCCGCAGCACCGCCTATGGTGTGGTCAATCAATTGCGGGATCCTGCTATTTACGTCGAAGGCGACGACATCTATCTGTTGTACGCAGTCGGCGGCGAGAGCGGCATTGCGCTGGCGAAAATTGACTTTCTTTAAGCAGGTGCTCTAATCACCTGCAATCCCACCTTCATTGCCCGCCACTACAGGATCGCCAGATGAAAAATTACAACAATATCGCGCGTCAGATTTTTCTCCTGCTAGCGTCATTGATTTGTTCCTTCGCTGTTGCCCAGGACATCGTCGTCAGGCGTGACGCCGAGGGCAATACCTTCGTCAACGCGACGCGCTTCGACGATGAGGTTCGCATCGACGGCAATCTCGACGAAGCGATCTATACGCAGATTGCGCCGTTGAGCAATTTCATTCAGCAGATACCCAATGCAGGGACCCCTGCAAGCGAGAAAACCGAGGCGTGGATCTACTTCGACGATGACAATCTGTATGTCGCGGCACGTGTCTATGAATCTGTCCCGGAGAGTGATTGGATCGCCAATGAGATGCGGCGCGATACCATACAGTTACGCACCAATGATTCGTTTTCAGTTCTGGTGGATACCTATCTGGATCGGCGCAACGGTTCAGCGTTCTTGGTGACACCCATAGGCGGCTTTTCCGATTTTGCCATCACCAACGAAGGCGATGGTGGTCGCGGAGTCAATTTTGACTGGAATGTGGTGTGGGATTCCCGCGTGGGAAGATTTGATGGCGGCTGGACCGTGGAGATGGAAATACCGTTTCGCTCGCTGCGCTATGAACCGGGCGAGGAGCAGGTCTGGGGTCTGCAACTGCGACGTATCATCAGGCGTTTCAACGAAGCGTCCTACCTGACGGAAGTGCCGATCGCGGCAGCCAGGGGCAACAGCCTGGTGTCCGGCATGTGGCGAGTTTCCGAGGCTGGCACCCTGGAAAACCT
>CAIRBI010000024.1 GCA_903876785.1 uncultured Gammaproteobacteria bacterium | reverse complement strand
TCCTGCGTCGGCATTGATCAGGAAGAATGGAATCTGGCGCGCGGAGTGTCCGGCAATGGCATCCGCAGCAATTCGCGCGGCCGTTCCGGCCACCTCTGAATCGCTGCGATGACTCATCAGCACAATGGCGTCGGCCAGGCGATGGTAATGCAGGTTGACGGCCTGCCCCTGTTCATCCAGCAAGGTGAAGTCGGGCGCGTCGGCGGCGCTGGCGATGCGGCTCCCGGCCAGCACGCTCAAGAGAAGCAACAGGGCAGCGATGCTGCGGGGAAGAGCGGGATGCACTGTCATGTCAGACTCCGGAATGCGGTGAGTGGAACGCAGGCGCATGGTAATGCATTCCAGAATGCCAAAGAATGGAGCAACGCTTCACTGTGTCAGCTTTGCAGAATCTGAGCACAGATTGCAGAATTTGCTCAGTTACTCACTCAATGTGGCCGTCTTGCCGGACAGGTAGTTTTCCTTGATGAATTGCCCCAGCAGCTCGAATTCGTCGCCCCGGGTGCTTGCTCGTCGCCAGACCAGCCCAATCTCGCGGAAGCTGTCCTTGTCCAGTGGCGTGGTCTTGATGCGGGTGTTCTTGAGCAGCGCTGATCCGATCGCCATCTCCGGCAGATACGTCACGCCCAGATCTGCATCCACCATCTGCACCAGTGTCAGGAGACTGGTCGCCGTAATATCACTGACTTTGTCGGCGTTCTTGATACTGCAGGCTGACAAGGCGTGGTCCCGCAGACAATGGCCATCCTCCAGCAGCAGAATGCTGTCTTCAGGCAGCTCGCTTACCTGGTGATGGTCGGGATTGACCAGTGTGCTTTTCGCCTGATGTGCCAGATAAAAGCGATCCTTGAAAAGGGGCATCTCGCTCACATTGCGCAACTCGTAGGGTAGCGCAATCAGAATGATGTCGAGTTCGCCATCCATAAGTCTGGCGTAAACGCGCTCGGTCAGGTCTTCCTTGAGATACAGCTTGAGGTCCGGATAAGCCTTGCGCAGGGCGGGCAGCAGGCGAGGCAGCAGAAAGGGCGCAATGGTGGGAATCACACCCAGCTTCAACTGCCCGGTCAGTGGCTGCTGATTGCCCTGGGCAATATCGACCAGCTCTTCGAGATCGCGCAGGACCTGTCTGGCCTGTACCGCAATCTGGCGGCCGAGACTCGTCACAGTGACATTCTTGTTGGTGCGATCCACCAGCTGTATGTTCAACGTACTCTCCAGCTCACGAATGGCGACGCTGAAAGCGGGTTGAGACACAAAACAGGCGTCAGCGGCCTTGCCGAAATGACCGATCTGCTCCAGCGCGACGAAGTATCGCAACTGTTTGGTTGTCGGCAGATGATTCATGGGAGGAATCCCTCAGAGGTTGACTTTGCCGCAGGCTAATCGAGTTTTAATATCATCGCAATAGCTTTAATCCATTTCCTGTATTCAGACTGGCAGGCCTACTATAGCCCCAAGTGTTGAGGAACACCGCAAGCATACGAGTGACAGGCCCTTGCCGGCGCAAACTTCCCCTGGTTGGCGCCGGCTTTTTTTGCCTGGATATACATCAAAACCCAGTCAGAGTATCTTTGCCCGTCACGATTGCGCGAGCCGGCAACGCCGGCCATGAACGGGTAACCCATTGATTGTATTGATTTCAGGCCTGGCATTGTTCATTTGCCTGCATGCACTTCGAACGTCTGGCTGGCG
>CAIRBI010000023.1 GCA_903876785.1 uncultured Gammaproteobacteria bacterium | reverse complement strand
TCGGGTACTACAGCAGGTTCAGGCCGCACGTTCATAACGAAGGTATGACGCCTGTGATGGCAGAACAGAATTATTGGAATGCCCAGAAATCTGTGGCCAGTTTAACTTGACCACTACAATCTGCCTCTCAGGCCGCCACCGAAGTGGCAAAATGCTGCCAGCCCTGCCACTACTCGCCCCAAGGCACTGCGCAACCTATCCAGGCTTCAAACTCTTTGCGCGCTACGTCGATATGGGGAAGCGTGACCCCCCGCAGGTTATCTGGGCGCAGCTCCGTATTCGCTGACGGGCACAGAGCGTTGATTTCCTTCCTGATCGTTGCTATTTGCAATGATTCATATCTCTCGGAGGTTCGATCGTAGGTACGGTACTGCTCGAGCAGACTTTTATTACTAATGAACATGGCGTTCTCGTACTCAACTGAGCGCGGCAGAAAAGGATTTCCAGTGACAAAATCGCCCCTTCCTAACACTTCAAACCAGTATCGCGCAAAGCCTGAGAGTGATCGTCGTTTCTGCTCAAAGCCTTCTTGGGTTTTGGGACGGACTCTGGGGTTGTAGCCGGCGATATTGCGTTTGCTCAGCTCGTAGGCGAATGCCGGCACGCTTACGCCGTCGGTAAGTGCGTCACTAAGTTTTCCAAAGTATTCTGTATCCTGCTTGTGGCAGTCTGAGACCTTAATGAAAAGGCATCTTCTATCGTCTGATCTAATTTGCCCCCATTGTGCGTGGTTGGTACAGGCTACAAATCTGTGGAATGACTCGATCGTGCGAGAGGGCTCGTACTTCTGCTCGACCTGGATAGTTGGCTCGGTTACCAGTGACTTCATGCGATCCTGAGCTTTCTTGTCTCCTTTGAAGAGCGCCTCGTCTAGAGCCACCCAGAGCGCTGTTTCCAGCGATTTATTGTAGTTGCCTGTGATAGCAGCTATGTCCGAGACTTGGAGCGTTGTGCGGCCCCATATGGCCTCTAGTAGCCTTATAAAAAAACCTTTGCAGACGCCCTCGTCGCCGATTAGAACTAGCATCACTCCAGGCTTGCTTCCTGGGCATTGCAGGGCGTGAGCTAGGTAATTTACGACATACTCGAACAAGATATTGTCGCCACTGCAAATTACATTGAGCAAGAAATCTTCGATGGCTTTCCAGCTGCCCTGCCTGAGTTCTGTCGTATGTGGCGCCCATAGATTTAAGACGTCGTGCGGCTGCGGTGTTGGGTTAAACGTCATCCTCCTGTACACATGGGTGTGTGGATGCATCCAAAAGTCGTTGACGACGTCTGCTGGCTTCGAAACAGGAATGGGCAGAGTCTCGATGTACCGTTTCATGACCAGATCACCGTCGCGTTTCGACATGAAGTGAATGGTTGCGTTTGGCACGCCCGCACACACATCGGAAATTTCCTGCCTGTCTATTAGTTTAACTTCCCCGCCAATCCTAGAGATGACGAAAAACGCTTGTAACGCCTGCAAGGCTGATGCCGCTGGTGTTGTCGCATGTGCCGGAAAAATCGCGAGGTTAGCCATGCCAACCTCCAAGGCGAGCACGATAGTAGATGGTGCCTGCAGTGATTGGGTTGTCTAGTTCCGGCATATACGAGTTTACAAGTGTCCAAAAGGCCTCTTCAGAATAACGATCGGGCGCAGTGCGACTCCACTCTTCAGCAATTTCCTCCGCGCTAGTCCAGTTAGTCGACAAGATTGCCCAAACGATGTTGCGCCAAACCTCATAGGAACAATCGGCACTTATGTGCGATAACGCTTCCTTGATGATGGCAATCTGGCGGGGACTTTCTAGTCGCTGCTCTCTAATCAATCCAGGCGCAAACTTGCGGCTTGCAACCCCTGCACGGTTAGTGATTAATTTGTTCCATAATTCGATTAAGGACTCTGGAATTTCAGGCAGCCTCAACGGATTACCACGCCCGATCCACTGATACTCTGTTCCACTGGGGTGCCGGCTCGGTGGTATTACATCCTGGACGGTTTTCCCTTCACGGGTTGCGCAGCGAAACTCCAGTGCAACCCGATCGTCAGGGCCGTTAATCTTGGTGGATACCAACGGCGCAGTGCCTGCTGGCAGCCTGTACAGTAGCTTCAAACTGAACTTTTTCCCGGACGCGATCACCACAGCGTCTTCTGCGAGCAGCAGGCCATTGAGATCGATGCCATGAGTCTCGAGCCACGGTTTAGCTGTCGTATAGTTGTCGACGTCGATGGCACAAGTCGGTACCGGTGCGCAGAAAACATGAACTAGCCCGATATTTCCGCCTTGCAGACGTGCCGACTGACCGGGGTCTGTTATGCAGTTCTGTCGCAGATTCCAACCGCTATGGACTGGTGCTTTTTGACCCCGCGGAATCGCTACTAGCGCCCAACCTGCGTGGATCAAAGCCTTTGTCGTAACTGGATTCAGATTAGACATAGGTCACCCCTACCAAGTCGTTCCATATCGGCGTAATGCCTGACTCGGCTCTTAGTATCTCTTCAATTGCAGCCAGCTCGGCCTGATGAATGACAGCGCAGATCAAATATGACTTCGTGCCCGGTGATGCGTCGGGAGTTGAGCCCCAGCCTCCACAATAAGGAGATAACGACTCAGGCACAGTAATATAGGTGAAGCCGGTCTTAGCAAGAACACTGGGGGAATGTTGCAGGACTGTGTATGGCTCTGTCAGAATAAATGTAGTCCCGCATAAGGATAGCCAGACAGTGGTGTGGTCGAGGCTGCATGCAGTCCGCAGGCTCTCAAGCATCGTTCGATGCTTGCGTTGATTGAATTTTATAGGCTTTAAATCGGCGGCATCTGCAAATGCAATACAGCGGCGTGCCCGCACCAAATACTCCACGTAGTCCCCATCGCTAGTAGCACCGCTGCTTGGCAGGAGTCCTGTCTGTTGGATGCTGCAATGAGGCGCGCAGTAACCATATGCCGGGGTGTAATACCGATAGGGGTGTTGCGACGTGAGATCGATTTGTTGCTGGGATAGTTTGCCGTTTTGATTGCGATGGCCGCGTGCGAATAGGGTGATTTTCATTTCAAACCTCCCCCCCCATTCGTCGATCGCTCTTCTAACCAAGCGTCAATCGTGGTCTCGAGCCAACCACTAGCGCGGCCACCGGAGACGAGTTTGAAGCTCGCGGGGAATTTTCCGTAGCTGATGAGTTCGTATATAGTACTGGGTCTCAATCCCACTTTAGTGGGCAGGTCCTTCATGCGAAGGACGCGGGTACGTGCGGTGCTTTTGTCCATTTGTGCTCGTCTCTTATCGGGCGTGTTCAGATAAGTCGCAAGGTTAAATGGACTGACTCGCATTCCTCAAAGTACTCAAATCGCGATTGGAACTCTTTACTCCCTTAACTTAAAATCTGCCGCCCTGTATGCGCCAGCCGTATTCCAATAAGTCCGTAGGGTTTCTTCAGTGAGGCCAAACGCCTGCAAGCCCCATTCTCCAATCATAGCGCAGGCATCTTCAAGGCTAAGACCAAGGCCACCTTCTTTCTCTGGCATCTTTGCAACGGCAATCCAGCCCATCGCTAATCGCCTGACTTTTACCGTGTCCTTTATAATTTTTCCCTTGCGCTCTCCGCGCTTTGCTTTTACTCCCAGTTCAGTATCGGAGTTTCCGCCATCGGCAATGCGGATTAACGCGATACTCAAAAATTCCCGGTCTTCCGTTGATAAGGCTGCGCCTGACTCAATTACTCGGCCGATTTTTCTTAAACGATCTTGCCCCTCTCTGACGGCCATTCATGTTCTCCGCTTTTTTAGCGCGATGACTTTGCCTAGTTTCTTCGTTTGATCAGCCTCGACGTAGCGCTCCCATTCACGCATCAACACCCGCCGCCGTTCAAGCTGGTCACCCCTGCGGTAAGCTGCCTCGACTTGGTTCTTAATTGTGTGGGCTAGGGCCTGTTCGATGGTCTCGCTCTGAAACGCGTGAGTCTCTTCGGAACACCAGTCGCGGAACGTGCTGCGGAATCCGTGCGGCGTGTATTCCCCATACTCCATCTTGCTCATTAGCACGAGCATTGCGCCATTGCTTAAGCCAGTTCCGGTCTTCCAACCCGGAAACACAAAATCTTCCGGGTTGCGGCTTGTATTGATGCTAGTAAGAATCTGAATGGCTCTGGCACATAATGGAACGCGATGTTGTTTGCCTGCCTTCATGCGATTTTCTGGAATCGTCCAGACCTTTGCATCTAAGTTGATCTCTCCCCACTTTGCGCCTGTAATCTCACTAGTTCTCCCTGCAGTTAATATCAAGAACTCCAGGGCCAGAGGACTGCTGCCGGTTTTGTTTCGTAGGGCGGTGATGAAGGGGTTTATGTCCTTGTAGGGCAATGCAGCATGATGCTTGACCCGCTTGATCTTGGATGTTTTGGATAGAAGTTTGTCGAGGTGACCCCGGAGTCGTGCTGGATTCTCACCAGTGACATATCCACGTGCCTTGGCCCAGTCCCACACTGTTTCAATGCGTTGGCGCACCCGGCTTGCGGTTTCTGCCTTAGTCACCCAAATAGGTTCCAAGACCTTGAGGACAAGGCCGGTATCAAGCGCAGCTACGGACAACTTGCCGATGGTTGGGTATGCGTGGGTCGTCAGTGTGTTGATCCATTGCTGCGCGTGCTTTACGTTTTTCCACTCGTGCTTCTTGCTGGCGATGCATTGCTCGGCGGCCTGCTGGAAAGTTATGGCTCGAGCTTGTTCTAACTGATTGTTGCGACGATCACTGAGCCGCTCCTCAATGGGGTCTGCGCCGGTAAGCATTTGCTGGCGGCACTTTCTGGCCTCTATTCGTGCCTCTGCAAGCGATATAGTGCATAAAGAGCCCAACCCCATTTCGCGCTGTTTTCCGTTGACCGGTGACTTGAAGCGGAAAATCCATGCCTTCGTGCCGCCGCTTGCTACTTGTAGGTATAGGCCGGGGCCACAGCGGTGATAGCCGGGCCGCTTCTCCACCTGAACACTTCTTGCTGATAGTTCTTGCTTCATGGTCCGCTCCAGTGTTTACCCACAACGCTACCCACAACAGAATAGCAGATTGTAGCATATAACAGGAGAGCTTAGTGGAGTAACGGAGTTTATAAGCTATTGAAGTTAAACGTGATAAGTTTTCAGCATGGACTTTTCTGGAGTTTGGTAGGGGGGACTCTCTCTCCGCCATATAAGATATTACTCCCCCCTGAAGTCCTCCTGACTCTATATTTGACTCTGAATCAAATTTTGAAATCTGGTTGCCGGGGGCGTGAGTTCATCCCACATCTTCATCTGACCCTCCCCCTTGTTCCTCCGTACCTTCCTGTGACAATATGACCTGCGGTGCGATTGCGCTGATGGCTTTTCGCTTCCTCTTTTCTGCTCGTTTCGTCTGCCAGTTTCGTCAGTTCTGTTCGGTAATCAGGTGTCTGCCATGAAGACTGTTTTTCTGAAATTTCTCGTGAATGGAATTCTGCCAATGACACTGCTCATCAGCCAGTGCGTTCAATCGCAACCCTCTGATTCCGCGGCAATAACTCCCTTCTCGATCAGTATACCCGAACAGGATATCGCTGATCTCAAACAGCGACTGGCCATGACGCGCCTGCCGGATCAGATTCCCGGCACCGGCTGGGACTATGGCACCGATACGGAGTATCTTCGCGAATTGCTGGAGTATTGGGCTACTGAGTTTGATTGGCGCGCTCAGGAACAGGCTCTCAATGAATTCGATCAGTTCGTCACAGAAGTGAATGGTGTGCAGGTGCACTTTATTCATCAGCGTTCTCCACACCCGAACGCGAAACCTCTGCTGATTACACATGGCTGGCCAGGTTCATTTGTAGAATTCAGAAAAATCATCGGACCACTGACCAACCCCGAACTGTATGGCGGAAATCCTGAAGACGCCTTCCATGTTGTCGCACCGTCACTGCCAGGATTCGGCTTTTCGGGCAAACCCACCGAGCGTGGTTATAACCCTGAACGTATGGCGGATACGCTGGCGGCGCTCATGGCAAAATTGGGTTATGAGCAGTACGGTGCGCAGGGCGGTGACTGGGGAGCAATCATCAATCGCATTCTCGCGAATAGGTATGGTGATCATGTAATCGGACTCCATTCCAATTTCGTGCTGGCCAACGCTCCAACCGATCCTGCGGTGCGTGATGCCGTACCACCCGAAGAACTTGCAAGCCGCGAGGCCCGTCAGGCTTACATGGCCAATGAGGTCGGATACCAGCAGATTCAGGGGACAAAGCCGCAATCACTGGGCGTTGCCCTGAATGACTCCCCCGCAGGGCTCGCCGCCTGGATCGTCGAGAAATTCTATGGCTGGAGTGATATCGACAGGAGCCATGCCAACGGCCTGGAGGAAAAATTCACCAAGGATGAAATGCTGACCAACATCAGTCTTTACTGGTTCACTCAGACGATTACCTCTTCCGCACGCATTTACTTCGAGAATCGCAATGTCGCGATGGCCGAACCCGTCGGCTTTGTTCAAGTTCCCACCGCTGGCGCGATCTTCCCCGCTGAAATTTACCTAACTCCCAGGCTATGGGCTGAATCTCAGTACAATATTGTGCGCTGGACCCCCATGCCTCGGGGAGGACACTTTGCCGCGATGGAAGAACCTGAACTGTTATTGCAGGACATCCGCGAGTTTTTCCGGCCCCTGCGCTAGGACACGAGAGAGGCCGGGTTATCCGCCAGGGAAATGATGCATGCCTCTGCACCTGAGCAGCTCCAACAGAATTGAAATACTGCAGCAGCAGCTTGCCGATCTGTTCTCGGTACAGCCGCTCGCCGATCCTTTCGCGAGCGAAGTGATTCTGGTACCGACAATGGCACTGCAGCGCTGGTTGAGCCTGCGAATTGCAGGCTGCCACGGTGTCGCGGCCAATATTGAATGCCCGTTGCCCGCCGCGTGGATATGGAATCTGGCAGCTCAGCTCCTGAGTGTTGCTGACGAGTCCCCGGCAGCTGCTGCCCCGCTGCAGGACCCGCTCTCCAGGGAATTGTGCGCATGGAAGATCTATGGCGTTCTTCCAGCACTTCTGCGGATTCCTGAATTCTTGCCTTTGCTCAACTACCTGCAGGACGATGAGACGGGCGTAAAGCGCTGGCAACTGTCCGAGCGCATTGCCGACGTATTTGACCGCTATCAATACTATCGCCCTGACTGGATCAGGGATTGGAGCGCACCCGAACCTCGTCTGCACCGCACACGGGAATATGTTCAGGCCTGGCAACCAATTCTGTGGCGTGAATTGATCTCCGACTGCATTGATGAGCATCGTGTTGCTCTCATTGATCGATTGCTGCAGACACTGCTCGAAGGAGATGGTGCCAGCCGACTGGTATCGATATTGCCTGAGCGTCTGAGTTGCTTTGCGCTTTCCAGTCTGCCGCCGCTGTTTGTGGAAGTTCTCAATGCGCTCGCACGGCATGTCGACGTCTATCTGTTTCAGCACAGCCCCACCGATCAATACTGGGCGGATTTGCGCAGCAAGAAGTCTGTATCGAGACTGCGTCTGGAAAATGCCGAAGCGGCAGATTACTACGACACGGGAAACGAGCTGCTGGCCTCATGGGGGCGCCAGGGGCAATCATTTCAGGATCTGCTGCTGAGCAGTGATGCGCTCGAATCCGCGCAATGGGAAGAGTATTGCGTTCCGGGCGAGGACACATTGCTGCACCGTCTGCAGGGTGACATCCTTGCACTGCGCGAAGACCGAGTGGATGTCGCGGTAGATGACTCCGTTCAGCTCAGCATCTGTCACAGTCCGCTGCGCGAATGCCAGGTCCTGCATGACAGACTGCTGCGTGAACTGCAGCAGGATGGCACGCTGAAGGCCGAGGATATTCTCGTCCTCATCCCCGAGATCAGTCGTTATGCTCCCTACATCGACGCGGTGTTCCGACGCGATGAAAGTGGTGCCCGCCCGTTTATCCCCTGGAACCTCTCTGATATCGCAGTGGCCGATGAGCACCCGCTGATTCGCATATTCTTTCAGCTGCTCGCATTGCCAGGCTCGCGCTTCACCTATTCCGAAGTTACGTCATATCTCAGTGTTCCGGAGATTGCTGGACACTTCCATCTGGACGCCTCTACCCAGGAGGAAGTGCTGAGTCTGTTGCAGCAGAGCCAGGTTCGCTGGGCGCTGGATGGCGAGCACAAGGGAGAAATGGGACTGCCAGCAATGAAGCAGAACACCTGGCTCCATGCCTCAGACCGACTGATGGCAGGATATGCCATGGGAGAAATTGATTTCTGGAATGGCATTGCACCTGTGGAGGGCGTTGGCGGCGGACGAGCTGCTGCCGTCGGCAATTTTCTGCAGCTGCTGGAGACATTGCGGCACTGGCATGGTGAGCTGCAGAGCACTCGCACTGCACGCGAGTGGCAGCTGACTCTGCAGGGATTGCTGAGCGATTTTTTTGGCGATGTCACCGACGAAGATGACAAGCTGCAGCAGATTCGCGATGCCGTCGCCGAACTGAGAGAGCAGGCTGGCGATCAACTTCTTACCCCAGAACTGCTCTGTCTCTGGCTGACAGATAGTCTGGGAACGCGCACTGTGCACAATCGGTTCTTTAGTGGTGGAATTACCTTTTGCGGCATGCGCCCGATGCGCAGCCTGCCCTTTCGCATTATCTGTGTGCTGGGCATGCAGGATCAGGCCTTTCCTCGTCGCGAGAACCCCGTAGCGTTTGATGCCATGGCACAGCAATGGCGCGCTGGTGATCCGCGCAAGGGCGATGAGGATCGATACCTGCTGCTGGAAACGCTGCTCTGCGCCCGTGACAAACTGCTCTTCAGTTTTACCGGTCGCAGCCTGAAGGACAACACCGAGTGTCAGCCGTCAGTATTGCTGCAGGAGATGCTGGATTTCATCGATGCGCGCTATGTTCCCACGCACGACAATGCGCAGGAATTGACTCGCGCAAACGAGCAGGCAGTCATGAGTCAGTTCATCAGCACCCTGTATCCGATGCAGGCCTTCAGTTGGCGCAACTATGCGGCGTTCACTGAGGTGCCGGGCAGTTTCGACGCCTGGTGGTGCCGTGTGGCTCATGCCTTGCGTGACGCCCAAGGCGAAGGTCGCCCTGCTTCAGAGTTGCAGCAGTCCACTTGGCCGATTTACGAGCTGGCGGCGCCGGATGAATCGGCGAGCAGTATCGAGCTGGGGCGCCTCATTCGCTTCTTGCAACACCCGATAAAATTCTTCTTCAATACGCGGTTGCGCATCTATCTGCAGGAGGAGCCAGAGAGCGAGGATGAGGAAGTGTTTGCACTCAACGGGCTGCAGGCCTGGGCGTTGCGCAATGCCATGATAGCGGAGCTGCTGCAGACGGAAGACCCAGTATCAACACTTGTGAATGCAGCAGCCGGAGACGAGCGGTTACAGAAAATTGTGGCAGCCAAGGGGCTGCTGCCCCACGGCGGGTTAGGCAGCGCCGCTTATGCACAGGTGCAGAACAATGCCGACGACTTGTTGACCACGCTGCAACCGTATCGCGGCTTGCAGTCAGCACCGCAGCGCATTGAATTGCAATTCAGTGTGCAGAGGAAGGATGACCCTGCAGCGAAGCAGGAAATCCACTTGAGTGGTCTGGTTGCTTCTTATCTACCCGGCAAGGGGCTGTTGCACTATTCGCCCGCCAATCGCAAAGGTAAGTACGTTCTCGCCGCGTGGGTGGAACATCTGGCACTGTGTGCGATGGGGCTGCTTGCAGTGGGAGAAGTGACGGCGCTGCATTGCCGGGATGGCAGTGGTTTCTTTGCGGTGCTGGACGCAGACGCGGCTCGTCAGCAGTTGCAGTGTTATGTGGCGCTTTACCTGGCCGGGCTCGCACGCCCCTTGCCCGTCTTCCCGGAAACCAGTCTGGCACTGGTGAAGGATGCTGGCGGCACGAGCGCCAGAAAATGTTGGGAAGGGGATCGCTTCCGCAATCTTGCAGGTGATCGCGATGATCCGTACGTTCGACTGATAGTGCGCGGCAGCCTCGCCGATCCGCTTGAGACAGGCGATCTGCTTGACACAGGCGAGGCAATGGAACTGGCCGAAGCGATATACGGTGGCGCTGTTCGCCATCTGAGCGACAATCAGGAGGGCGCAGAATGATCAATTCCGTGGCAACAATGGCAAAGGTGTTGACGGCGAAGCAAACGCTGCAGCTCAACCTTTCCGGGGTCAAGCTGATCGAAGCGAGTGCCGGTACCGGCAAGACTTACGCCATCAGCAATCTCTATCTGCGCTATGTGCTGGCAGGCAGAAGAGTCAGCGAGATTCTCGTCGTGACGTTTACCAATGCCGCCACCGAAGAGTTGCGCGGGCGGATTCGCGCGCGCCTGCACGACGCCCTGCACTGGATCGATCAGCCCGAGCAGGAACCACAGGACGAATTTTTGGCTCTGCTGCTCGAAGAATTGCGAGCGTTGCCGGAGACCGGACGCCTTGCGATCGCGACGCGATTGCGCCTCGCGGTGCGCTCCATGGATGAGGCCACGATCTATACCATCAACGGATTCTGCCAGCGTGCATTGACCGATCACGCCTTCAGCAGTGGTCAGCCCTTCGAGCTTGAACTTGTCAGCGACGATGACGAACTCTGGGACGATGCGCTCAAAGATTGGTGGCGCAGCGCCGCTTATGAATTGGACGAACCGGAGCTCAGGCTGTTCCTCGGCGAGCTCGGTTCGCTGGAGCAGTTCCTGAAGGCGCAGCGTGCGCTGCGGCATATCCGTGACACACAGGTGCTGCCTCAGAGTGATGAGGATATGCAGACGGTTTACGCACGCTGGCGGGCGCAGATAGCGCCACTGCAGAAGCTTGCAGAACAGTGGCAGAAGCGGGCAGAGACGCTGCGAGAAATCCTGATGTCGTCACCGGCACTGAGCCGGGCGAAAAACAGGGGGGGCTACCAGAAAGACGAGCTGGCGGTGAGCCTGGCACTTCTTGATGCCTATTTCTGCTCCGCCAATCTGCGCTCGGTTCCCGATCAGTTGCAGCTGCTCTCGGCTGGCTATTTCCGTGATTTTCAGTTGAAGAAGGAAGATCCCGCGCTGCTTGATCCGTTCTTTCTGGAATGCCAGATCATCGTCGATGATTTGAATCGGCTGCGCAAACGCTTCGGTATTGCTGCACTGCTGGATGCAACGGCGAGTGCCAGGGCACGCGTGGAGCGGGTGAAAGCCCTGACCCGCACAATCTCCTTCAACGATCAGCTGACACGTCTGCATGACGCGCTTCTGGGGCCTTCCGGTGACGATCTGGTGCGCGCACTGCAGCGCTCCTTCCCCGTGGCCATGATCGATGAGTTTCAAGATACTGACCGCGTCCAGTACCACATCTTCCGTGAGCTTTTCCTGCAACAACAGTTGTCTGCGGAGTTGGTACCCGACAAGCCTGCCGGGCTCATTCTGATCGGTGATCCCAAGCAGGCCATATACAGTTTTCGAGGTGGAGATATCTTCGTCTACGCCGAGGCGCGCAAAGACGCGGGGGAGAACCGCTACACACTGGATACCAACTGGCGCTCGACACCGGCGCTAGTCGATGCGGTCAATACTGTCTTCAGGCGCCGTGAAGCACCTTTTGTCTATGCCCAGTCCATCGACTTCCATCCTGTTCAGGCGGCTGTGAAGAAGCATGAGCCGCTGTTTGAGAACGGCGTTCCGGCCAGCCCGATCACGTTCTGGCGTATTCCGCGCGGTGCTGATGGCAAGCCCCTGAGTCTGTCGGAGGCGCGCAGAATTGTCAGTGCCGGTGTAGCCGAGGAAATTGCGCGACTGGTGGCAGCGGGTGAGCGTGGAGCGGTCATGCTAGGTGAGAACCCTCTGCTGGCCGGTGATGTCGCCGTGCTGGTGCGGACCAACGACGAAGGCGCGGCGCTGCGTGAAGCCTTGCTCCGGCGCGGCCTCAGCGCCGTCACGGTGGGGCGGGACAATGTCTTCAAGAGTGCCGAGGCAGCTGGACTCGAATTGCTGTTGACGGCGGTGGTGCATTGCAATGACCGCACTGCATTGCGTGCGGCATTGACCAGTGATCTTCTCGATCTCGATTACCCGGCGATTGCGCGCATCGTGGACGATCCGCAGCGCTGGCTGCAGTGGACCGAGCGTTTGCAGACGCTGCAGCGCTTGTGGCTGCAGAAGGGCTTCATGACGATGTTCCAGGCATTGCTCCAGGAGACGCTGCCGGATCTGCAGGTCGGCCTGCAACTCGCGGCGTTGCCGTATGCCGAACGGCGCCTGACCAATTTGATGCATCTGGGAGAGCTGTTGCAGCAAACCGCACGGACGCACCCCGGCCTTGAATCGCTGCTGAGCTGGTATCGCGAGCAGATACTTGATACGTCCGAAGCGGAGACGGAGTTGCGCCTTGAAAGCGACGAGGCACTCGTCAAGATTGTCACGATCCACGCCAGCAAGGGGCTCGAATACCCAGTGGTGTTCGTTCCGTTCCTGTGGGCCTGCAGGCCACGCGATTTTCGTTTGAAACGCCACGACAGCGTGGCCTTTCATGACCAGCATGGTAATGCCTGTCTCGACCTCGGCTCTGATCAAGTCGAACAGCATCTGTTGCTGGCAGAGAGAGAGCGCCTTGCGGAGGACGTGCGGCTGGCTTACGTGGCATTGACCCGCGCCTGCGCCAAGATCTACCTTGCCTGGGGAGTGGCGCAGGATCAACATGCCTACACCTCCCGCACAGCTCTGGCCTGGCTTCTGCATTCGCAGCAGTCACCTGCTGAGCTGCAGCAGAACCTCCCCAAGGCAACACTGGAGGCGGAGCAGATGCAGGCGGAACTCACAGAACTCGTGGAGCAAAGCAAAGGCACCATTGAAGTTGACGACTTGCCGCAGGAGTCCTCTTTATCTGCACAAAACTCGCGACTGCCAGGCCATGGGACGTCTGTAGAGCTGCGTTCCGCCGTGTTCTCCGGCAGCATTGCCACGGACTGGCGCATCACCAGTTTCAGCAGCCTGACCCGCGACATCCACCAGGCACCACACACTGGCAGCAAGGCCCCGAGCAGCGATCCGGTCCTGACTTTTGCAGCTGGCAGTCATGTCGGCTTGTTTCTGCATCACTTGCTGGAGCATCTGGATTTTCAGGGCGATATTCAGGCACAGGGAATCGAGTTGAACAGGCGTTTTGCCCTGCGTTTTGGTTTCGATGCGCGTCGCCAGCAGGACACCGTCGTGGAGTGGCTGCACAACATCGTCTCTACGCCATTGAATGACGCTGGCCTGCGTCTTTCGCATCTCTCACGCCGCCAGCGCCTGGACGAACTGGAGTTTGATTTCGCGATTGAGCATGTCCGTGTTGATGTCCTTAACCGCTTCCTCAACGAATCTGTCGGTGTGCCTTTGAGTCCGGTCACTGTCGAAGATTTTCGCGGCATGATTACCGGGATCATCGATCTGGTATTCGAGCACGAGGGGCGTTACTACATCGCCGACTACAAGAGTAATTTGCTGGGCACGCAGCTTGAAGACTACACGCCCGACAAACTGCGCAAGGCCATC
>CAIRBI010000022.1 GCA_903876785.1 uncultured Gammaproteobacteria bacterium | reverse complement strand
GGGGCATGCGGCATTGCACTCGAAAGAGAGTGTCGTGGCAATGTGGTTGTGTCCGGTGGATGAGATGGACGAGATGTGGCGGCAATACACGATTCCGCGTTGTTGATTCATTTACATTATTTGATTCAAGAGAAAGGAGGAACGCCATGGGCGGCAAAAGCGAACAGTGGCGTGCAGGCTGCGGTGTCATTCAACACGATAGTGTGACCCGTGAGCGCGTGACGCAATTGGTCCAAAGTCTGGAGCACAAGGGCGTGTGCAGCGCCGACACGGCATGGGATTTGTTTCTGGCGGCCGACCGGCTGGCCAGCATGGGCCTGTGGCTGACGGCGCATATGACCTATGCCCGCCACGTTTATCTCGATGGTCGCACCATGGCGCCCGAGGACTTCAAGGTCGTCCCCGAAGGGCACACTGGCGGCGCTCTCAACATCGTACCTGCCTACGTGGGTTACCTGCTGGCCAACGCGCTGAGCGGCACCACTCGTGCGTGGGTGATGGGGCAGGGCCACTGTGTGGCGGCGATCGATGCCGTCAACGTGCTGACCCGCAATCTGGAGCCGGAGCAGGATGCGCGCTATCCGCTCTCAGATGCCGGCCTGAGCCGCCTGTGTCAGGACTTCTACAGTTACGAGATCTGTCCGGACGGGCGTCCTGTGGCGCCCCTGGGCAGCCACGTCAACGTCTTCACAGCCGGTGGTATCAGCGAAGGCGGTTATCTGGGCTTTGCCGGCCTGCAATACGTGCACATGCCGCTGCCCGGACAGGAGCTGGTCAGCTTCCTGAGTGACGGTGCCTTCGAGGAACAACGCGGCAGCGACTGGGCGGCGCGCTGGTGGCGCGGCGAGGATACCGGGCTGGTGATGCCGGTGATGATCGCCAACGGGCGGCGCATCGATCAGCGCACCACCATGTCCCAGTCTGGCGGCGTGCACTGGTTCCGCGAACACCTGCAGCTCAATGGTTTCGAACCGATCGATATTGACGGCCGCGACCCGGCCGCATTTGCATGGTCCATTCTGACGATGGCTGAGCGGCTGCAACAACAGCACGAGGCGATCCGTGCCGGGCGCAGCCAGTATCCGGTGCTGCTGCCTTACGCTATCGCCGAGACTATCAAGGGCTTCGGTTTCCCCGGTGCCGGCACCAATGCCGCACATAACCTTCCGCTGCCTGGCAGCGCTGCGCTGGATGTTGCCAGCCGCGAGGCCTTCAACAGCGGCTGTGCGACGCTGCATGTCGCGCCCGAACTGTTGCAGAGCGCGGTGCGTACGCTTGGCACTCACGCTGCCCAGCGGCGCGTGCTGGAGAAGAACCACTGCCTGCGCAAGCTGGAGGTCGCCGCTCCGGTGATACCGGTGCCGCGCGATGTGGCGATGGGGCAGGCGATTGCGCCAATGGCCGCCATCGACGAGTGGTTCGCCCAGTTCGTGCAGGCCAATCCGGGCCTGCGGGTGCGGGTCGGCAATCCCGACGAGATGCGCAGCAATCGCATGAACAAGACGCTGGACCTGCTCAAGCACCGCGTCACCTCACCCGAGGCTGGCATCGCCGAGTCGCTCCATGGCAGCGTGATCACCGCCCTTAATGAAGAGGCTGTCATCAGCGCCGCTCTCGCCAACAAGCAGGGCATTGGCCTCGCCGTCAGCTATGAGGCCTTCGCGGTGAAGATGCTCGGCGCCATGCGGCAGGAGGTGATCTTCGCGCGGCACACGCTGGAGACGGGGCGGGCGCTGCAGTGGCTGTCGGTGCCCGTGCTGGTCAGTTCCCACACCTGGGAAAACGGCAAGAACGAACAATCCCATCAGGACCCGACGCTGTGCGAGGCGTGGCTGGGTGAAATGGCTGACGTGGCACCTGTGTATTTTCCCTTCGATGGCAACTCGGCGGTTGCCGTGCTGACATCGCTCTACCAGCAGCGCGGCAGAGTGGCGACTGTCGTGGCCGCGAAGAATGTCGGGCCTGTCTATTGCACAGGGGCGCAGGCGCAGCAGGCTGTGCGCGACGGTGCGCTGTTGCTCAGTCACGATGCAGGCGCGCATCTGCAACTGCTGGCGATCGGCTCTTACCAGCTCAGCGCCGTTTTGCAGGCGGCGGCGGAATTACGCGCGCAGCATATCGCCTGCTCTGTGGTGGCCATCATCGAGCCGGGACGCTTCCGTCTGCCGCGTGATGAGCGCGAGGCGGCCTATGTGCTCAGTGATGAGGCAATTGCAGCGCTCATTCCGGTGGTGCAGCGGCGCGTGATCGTCTGCCATACCCATGCCGAAGTGATGACAGGCGTCTTGCGACGTCTGGATACGGGGCCGGCACACACGCTGGTGCTCGGTTATCGCAATCGCGGTGGTACGCTGGATGTGGCCGGCATGCAGTTTGCGAATGGCCAGGATATGCCACGCATCGTGAAAGCTGCGCAGGGTCTGCTGACGAAAAAAATGTAAGAGGAAACAGGAATGAGTATTCAGGAAGCGCCGGGTGTAGAGCCAGCAGTTGAGCCTGCGGGTATGCCGGAAGTAGCAATCGATGCAGAGGATTTCCTCTATCTGACCTGCCCCGGCATCGATACCCATCAGGAGCCCATCGTCTACATGCGCGAGGACTGCCACGTCTGCCGCGCCGAGGGCTTCAGTGCTCAGGGGCGCGTGCTCATCTGCCTCGGTGACCGCAGCATCATTGCTACGCTCAACATCGTCACCGGAGACTTTCTGAGTCATCAGAAGGCGGCCTTGAGCAACAGCGCCTGGCGCCTGCTGGGCGCGAAGGAGGGCGACAGGGCCATCTTCAGGCATGCCCCGCCGGTGGAGTCCATGAGCCACGTGCGGGGCAAGCTCTATGGCAAAGCTTTCACGCTGCCGGCGGCGCGCGACATCATCAATGACATCAGCCGCGAACAGTATTCCGACATTCAGCTTTCTGCCTATGTGACGGCCTGCGCCGCCAATGCGCTCAGTCTTGACGAAACCATAGCCATCACGCAGGCCATGGTGGAGTGCGGGCAGCGCTTCAACTGGGGCGCTGGTGTGCAGGTGCTGGACAAGCATTGCGTCGGCGGGTTGCCGGGCAATCGCACTACGCCCATCGTCGTGGCGATAGTCGCGGCCAATGGCCTGCTCATGCCCAAGACTTCTTCCCGCGCCATCACCTCGCCCGCTGGCACTGCCGACACCATGGAGACGCTGACCAACGTGGCGCTCAGCCTCGATCAGATGCATGCGGTGGTCAGGTCGCAGGGCGCGTGTCTGGCGTGGGGCGGCTCGGTGGCGCTCAGCCCGACCGATGACATCATCATTCGTGTTGAGCGCGCGTTGAATCTGGATAGTGAAGGCCAGCTGGTGGCTTCCGTGATTTCCAAGAAGGTCGCCGCTGGTTCGACCCATGTATTGATCGATATCCCGGTGGGCGCTACAGCCAAGGTGCGCAGTCCGGATCTGGCGGCTCATCTGGGGCAACTGCTGACGCGCACGGGCGAGGCGCTGGGGCTCAAGGTGCGCATCATCATCAGC
>CAIRBI010000021.1 GCA_903876785.1 uncultured Gammaproteobacteria bacterium | reverse complement strand
TGCGCAGGTAACTGACGCCGATATTCTCGAACAGCTCGCTGGGCAGCGTGTGCCCCGGCTCGAACTTCATGTAGGGAACGCGGTAATAGAATTCAAGCGACTGGCCGATGGAGTCGGCATCGATGCCGTAGTCTTCGATCAGGAACTTAGAGACACTGCCGCCATACAGAGCGACCTTGCGCTGGACCTCGTCGAGATCCTGGCTGGAGATTTTGTTTTTCTGTACCAGATAGTCGTATGGACCCTGAGTGCTCTGCAGCTCGGCGCGAAATTGCTTGGCCAGCATCTGCGAGACCATCATGGCGTGTTTGAGATCAGTCTTGCTGAACTCGCGATCACCTTCGAAATTGATCAACTGCAGAACGCCGAGCAGGATGCCGTCCTTGATAGGCACCACGATCATCGATTTGACGGCCCAACCCTTGGCATCAGAGAAGCGCCGGTCGAATTTCAGCCGCGGATGAATATCGAGCAACTCCTGCTGATCGATAACATTCTTGACCACCAGGGCCCGCTGACTCAACGCGACATAACCCGCCAGCGAAGTAGGACTGAAGGGAACGCGAATCTCGGGCGAGCCACTGTCGTTCGAATCTCCTCCTTTGAAGCTGGCCAGAATTTCCTTGCCGTTCTGAACACACTGGTAAATGGTGAACAGCCGCACCCCCAGCAGATCCAGCAGCGCACGCTCGGTCTCCTTCATGGCCTTCTTGAGCTGTTTACTCTGTTTCAGCCGTTGATAGACAAGCGAAAGCCCCTGGACAAATTCATCCTGCGGTTCTGCTTCTTTTGCCACCGGCTCTTCTGCGATCTGGTTCAACTCTCAATTAATCCCAAATAATCCGCACTGGAGTGCCTGAATTCATAAGGCCGGTATGCGAAGTCTCTGTGATAACATCACCAGAGTGCACACCATCACTGTATGTCAAGAATCGGAACTCTCGTTGTGAAGTTCGTACTAAAGTTCATTGCAAGGCTCGTATCCGGGTACGATCTCAAGAGCTCCCTGCGCTCTCGCAGCAAAATCCAGCGCCTGCTTTCCGGAACAGGACTGATGATTCTCATGGCATTGCTGCACGCCTGCGTGCAGTCGCCGACGACCACCCTGCCAGCGCTTTCCAAGGAAGAGTCATCATGGATCGGGGAGCGCATATTTGCCAACGAGTGTAACCTGAAAACAGCGTGCTTAACCAGTTGGAACACCGGAGAAGATTTCCCCTCACTGGGCATTGGCCATTTCATATGGTACCGGGAAAATCAACGTGAAGCCTTTGTCGAAAGCTTCCCACAATTGCTGGAGTTCTATGACTCGCAGGCCGTTGCCCTGCCCGGCTGGATTTCAGAACGGGAGCGACGCGATTCCCCGTGGCTAACCCGCGAAGAGTTCCAGGCGGATTTCGACAGCCCGCGCATGCAGCAGCTGCGCGATTTCCTGAACTCGACCCGCCATGTGCAGGTGGAATTCATCATCCGGCGCATGCACGCCAGCCTGCCGACGCTGATGTCCGCCTCTGAACGGCCGCGGGCGGTGGAGCAACTGTTCCTGGAAATCAGCCGCAGCGACAGCCCGATGGGGATGTATGCGCTGATCGACTACATCAACTTCAAGGGTGAAGGCGCCTCAGCCTCCGAGCGCTATCTGGGCGAGGGCTGGGGACTCCTGCAGGTGCTGGAGCATGTTCTCGACACCCGCGAACCCGGCCCGCTGATGCCGCAATTCACCCGTGCGGCCAGCCACATCCTGACGCGCCGCGTCGCGAATTCACCACCTGAGCGTGGCGAACAACGCTGGCTGGCGGGCTGGAACAAGCGGGTGGCCAGTTACTCCGCCCAACCCTGAACAGGCAGCACCCGACGCACCTTTGCCGCTCTGATTAATGTTCACTCTCTGCCGGCCGATATCCTCTTCAGAGACTTCTGTAGTTGTAATGCTGCCACCAGCAGGATGACGCCTGCGCACTACAAGCTCTGCACAACGCCCCGGCGGGGCATTGGAGGCCGACATGAGCAAAGACGCTGAACGCAGTACTGACCTGGCTTTGCAGGCAGATCCTCTCGAGACATTGAAAACAGGATTGAAACG
>CAIRBI010000020.1 GCA_903876785.1 uncultured Gammaproteobacteria bacterium | reverse complement strand
GTTGGACGATGGACGCCAGAACACCTCGGCACCGGTACGGATGTTGGTGTCGTTCTTGATGTTGTCATGGGTCGTGGAGACGTAGGGGTAATAGGTAACCTGGGTGCGCGGTTCGATGTCCTGCAGCTCGTATTTGCGGAAGGCTGACAGGAACTCATTGACCGTTTCCGGCAGCGCCGGCGAAGACCAGGTCTCGCCGGAGGAGCCAAGCTGGCGCTCCGTGTAGAAGCCGATCCGGCGTGAGTCACCGGCCACCTGCGGCAAGGACACCATGGACCAGGGGATGAAATACTCCGCTACCCAGCCACCTTCAACCACGCTGGTCTCGGCATCCCAGGAGCCGTCCCATTGCAGATTGAGCTGACGCTCTGGCAGGATAGTGGCGTCTGTCATGGAACCGCCAAGATTGACGCGCATCATGTAGCCGTAGAGGCCTTCGCCGGAGGGGTCGATCATGATGACGACGCCGTCGCGTTCCAGTCGGGTGTCGCGCGAGGTCATGCGCGCCACCAGAGTCGATTCTTCCTGGAAGTTCATGATGCCGACGTAGATGCCGCGTTCGGTGTAGAAAATGCGGGTGTGAGTCTCCAGCGAGGCATCGGCCAAAGTATCAGGGATCACCACCTTCATGTCATCGACAACGGGAATGCGCTGCCAGATGCCTTCGTCGAGGCGGCCATCAAGGCGAATATTGGCTTCGCTTTCATCGATCTTGGTGAGCTGAGGAACGATCTCCTGAGCCTCGGCAACGAGAGGTATTGCTGCTAGCACTGAGAGGGAGGCGGCCAGCGTAGCGGCAGCGCTCGCGCGTGCCAGCAGGGACTTGCGATTCTTTTTGAACATCAGCAAACACTCTTCTTGTCAGGTCTTTGGCAGGCTTGTTTTTACAGGTGCGGGAATATACCTCATTTATTTCGCGCGATCCGCAATGGATACAAATAGTTACAATGCACCCCATTGGATCAAATTGTGGTGACGAGTCTTCACGAACGCCCTCCAGCGATTAATAATCCCTTAAGTTTAACGCGTCATTGTCATCTCATTCCTGAAAAACCATGAATGAGGAAATTATATGTACGCCGCACTGACTCACCGCAGACACACCTTTCGTCGCATGACTTCGCTCGCCCTCGGCGCCACTGCACTGGCTTTTGCCATGGGCAGCATGGCCGCTCCGGCACCGGCATTCACGCTGCCTACTGCCGCTGGCGCCAACGTCAGCCTGAGTGATCACCAGGGCAAGATTGTCTATGTCGACTTCTGGGCATCCTGGTGCGGCCCCTGCCGCCAGTCCTTCCCCTGGATGAACGAGATGCTCGGCAAATACCAGGCACAAGGCTTTGAAATCATCGCCGTCAATCTCGATGCCGCGCGTGCCGATGCAGATCATTTCCTCGCCGACAACCCCGCCAGCTTTACTGTGGCACTCGACCCCCTGGCCACCATGCCGCCGCAGTACGGCGTCAAGGGCATGCCGACCAGTTACCTGATCGACGGCAACGGCGAAATCATTTTGCAACACACCGGCTTCAACGACTCACACAAAGCTGATCTCGAGGCCGCCATTGAAAAGGCGCTTGCGACCAAGTGAACCAGAGCCAATCAGAACAAATCAGGAGAAAACCCATGCAAGCAATCAGCCTCAGCAAATCCGGCCTGCCCCTGCTACAGAAAGCCATCGTTCTGGCAGTGCTCGCCGCCAGCACCAGTGCCTGTTCGATGATCCAGCCGGTACAACCCTGGGAAAAAGGCGTTCTCGCCAAACCGGAAATGATCTTCGATGAAGACAAGCTCGACGCGGCGTATGTGGAGCACACCTATAGCAGCAAAGAGGCCGCCTTCGGTGGCGCGGGTGTAGGTGGCGGCGGTTGCGGTTGCAATTGATCGACCGGAAGCAATCAAGCAAATGCAAAGGAATCTAAGATGAAGAACACTCCCGATGGCAGCCAGCTCCTGAATGCACTTTCCAAGAGCGCTCTGTTCTTGAACACAATGCGCCGCAGCGGCATGGTGGCAGTCGCCGCGACGTCTGCCGCGTTGATAGGACAGCCGGTATTCGCCGAAGCAGCACCGGAGAAGTCCACGATCAATTTCAAGACGCTGACCTATCGCGACTATCAGCCCTCCGACGACAGGATCGACATCGATGCCGAATCCTTTCTCATCCAGGTGCCGATCGCGGGCCAGTGGAGTATCACCGGCACGGCCGTGCATGATGCGATATCTGGCGCCTCACCGCGCTACCACTCGTCTTCGCTCGCCCAGATCAAGGACACCCGCAAAGCGTATACCGGTGCCGTGACCCGCTACTTCCAGCAGGGCAGCGTGACAGTGGGTACGGCTTATTCGAAGGAAAAGGATTACATATCCCGCAACTATTCGATTCAGAATTCCTGGTCCACACCGAGTCAGAACACCACGTTCATCGTCGGCCTGGGTTACACCTCGGATCAGATCATTCCAAACAGCATTTTCCTGACCGCGAAGGAAGACAAGCGCGTGGTTGACCTGGCACTTGGCGTCACGCAGGTGCTCAGCCAGACCGACATCGCGCAGGTGACCTATCACCACACCCGTGGTCGCGGTTATTACTCCGATCAATACAAACTCTATGACGCACGCCCGGACAGCCGCGACAGCGACTCGGTGCTGGTGCGCTGGAATCATCACTTCGTCGAGAGCGCCAACACGCTGCACTCGTCTTATCGCTACTACACCGACAGCAACGATATCAACGCCCACACGCTGGAATTCGATTATGTGTTCAACCTGCCGAACCAGTGGAGCATCACGCCGCTGCTGCGTTACTACTCGCAGTCTGCCGCCAGCTTCTACTACGACCCGGTAGCGAACGACCCGTGGGCGGACGCCGACACTTTCGGTGCACCGATCTCCGTGGTGTACCCGCTGTATGCAGAGGGACGCTTCGCCTCCATGGACCAGCGCCTCTCCTCGTTCGGCGCGATTACTTACGGCGCGAAACTGACCAAGCACTTCGGTGAAAACTGGAGCGCAGACGTCAAGTTCGAGCAGTACGAACAGAAGGGCAGCTGGGCGCTTGGCAACGGCAGCGATGGCCTCAAGGACTTCGGTGCCCGCAGCATCCAATTCGGGATCAGTCATTCCTTTTAGTGGCATAGGCCGCAAGTAGCAAAGAGGAAGCAGTCCATGTCAGCACCAACCTACAGACATGAGTTCAAAGCGATGGCCAGCCACTGCGAAGTGGTGCTGGCAGGAGTCTCCGCCGAAGAGGCGCGGCGCCTGTCAGCACTGGCCGAGGCCGAGGTGCTGCGCATCGAGCACAAATATTCCCGCTATCGTCCTGCCAGCCTGCTCTCGGTCATCAACCGCTCGTGTGAGTGGGAGCGGGCCTCGCCCGCGATTGAAGGCGTCCAGACAAGCTCTTCGCCCGCAGTCACCGCCATCCCCTGCGACGCCGAAACTCTCGACCTGCTCGACAAGGCCGAATTGCTCTTCCAGCACAGCGGCGGACTGTTCGACATCACCAGTGGCGTGCTGCGCCGCGCCTGGAATTTTCAACTCAAGCAAGTGCCGGAACCGCAGGCTCTGCAAGACCTGCTGCCCCTGATCAACTGGCGCGCTGTGGTGCGCGAGGGCAACACCGTCGCCCTGCCTTTACCCGGCATGGAACTGGACTTCGGCGGCTTTGGCAAAGAGTACGCAGCGGATCGCGCGGCGGCTGTGTTGCTGGAGGGCGGCGTGCGCAGCGGCTACGTCAATCTGGCCGGAGACATACACATTCTCGGCCCCAAACCCGATGGCGAACCCTGGTCCATCGGCATCCGCCATCCGCGGCATGCAGACCGCCTGCTCGCCAGCATTCCCATCAGCAGCGGCGCATTGGCCACCAGTGGGGACTATGAACGCTATTTCGAGAAGGACGGCAAACGCTATTGCCACATCCTCAACCCCCGCACGGGCTATCCCGCCAGCTATTGGCAGTCAGTCTCCGTGCTCGCCCCCAACACGCTGATCGCCGGCAGTTTCTCCACCATCGCCATGCTGATGGAGGAAAAGGCTCTGGAGTTCTTGCACACATCAGGACTGAGCTTTCTGGCAGTAGATCAGGAAGGCAGGATTCATCAGGAGTCTCAAGATGCGTAAGTCTTTCATTCAATCTTTAAACAGGTCACAGCAAGCCCTCACGACCGCTTTGCTTGCTCTGCTGTTGTGGAGCACGGGCGCGGTGGCACAGGAACCGCAACAGGCACAGGAAGAGTTTCTCGACCCCGAAGTGGCCTTCGTGCTGAGCGTGACGCAGGAAGCGCAGCAACTCACCATGCACTGGTACGTCGAGCATGGTTACAAGCTCTACAAGGACAAGATCAATATCCAGCTGCCGGGCACCGACACGTCGCTCATCGTCATGCCGCCCGCGATATCCTTCTTCGATGAAAATTTTGGCGAGACCATGGAGGCCTACAAGGCACCCATGCAGCTGACGCTGCCGATTACCGCGATAGCGGAGCAAACGACACTCACCATCGGTTATCAGGGCTGCGCCGATGCGGGGCTCTGTTACCCCCCCATCACCAAGCAGTTCACGCTGCAACCAGGCTATGAAGGACTGGTGACTCCGGCCGCAACCAGCTCGCTGTTTGGAGCGCCGGCCTCGACTCCGGACCTGGCTTCAGTGACACCGGGAGCGACACCGGCGTCCTCGTCAGTGATTGCGGCCACTGCGCCGGCCAGTGCACCCATGGATGAAACCAGTATCGCCACCCGCATGCTGCAATCCAGCAATCTGTGGACCATTGGCGGCGGCTTCCTGCTGTTCGGCCTGCTGCTCTCCTTCACTCCCTGCGTACTGCCGATGGTGCCGATCCTGTCTTCAATCATCGTCGGCATGGACAACGGCGCGCAGCGCAGCCGCTGGCACGGCTTCAGCCTGTCTGTCGCCTACTGCCTGGGCATGGCACTGGTCTACACCGGCATGGGAGTAGCCGCCGGCCTGCTCGGCGAGGGGCTGGCTGCGTATCTGCAGGCGCCTTGGCTGTTGCTGACTTTTGCCACTTTGCTGGTAGGTTTCTCGCTCTCCATGTTCGACGTCTATCAGTTGCAGCTGCCGCAGGCGCTGCAAGGCAAGCTCGACGGCGTGAGCGGTGGTTTTCAGGGTGGCCGCTTCGCCAGCGTGTTCCTGCTGGGCGCTGTCTCCTCACTGATCGTCGGCCCGTGTGTGGCCGCCCCACTGGCTGGCGCACTGATCTACATCAGCCAGACCGGGGACGTGATGCTGGGCGCTATCGCTCTGTTTTGCATGGCGATGGGCATGAGTGTGCCCCTGCTGCTGACCGGCCTCTCCGCAGGCAGCCTGCTGCCACGTGCCGGGACGTGGATGGTCCAGATCAAGGTGGTGTTCGGAATTCTGTTGCTGGCGGTGGCCATCTGGATGGTCACGCCGGTGCTGCCGGGCCAGGCCATCATGCTGTTGTGGGGTGCTCTGGCCATCCTGAGCGCGATGTATCTGGGCATTTTCGATGGCCCCAGCACCCGTAGCGATTTCACATCACGAATCCGCACCACCTTATCGGTGCTGCTGTTGATCATCGGCCTCTCCGAGGTGATCGGCGCCGTCAGCGGCTCCGGCGACCCCTTGCGTCCACTCGCTCTGGCCAGCTCCGGTGCAGCGCCACGCGAGGCCGACAATGCGCCGCAGTTCACGCGCATCGCCAACCTTGCCGATCTGCAGCAGCAACTTGGTATAGCCGCCGCCACCGGCACACCGGTCATGCTCGACTTCTACGCCGACTGGTGCGTGGCGTGCAAGGAGATGGAGCGCTTCACTTTCAGTAATGCCCAGGTGGCCGCCACCATGGGGAAATTCACCCTGCTGCAGGCAGATGTGACAGCCAACAACGCGGACGACCGGGCGCTCATGAAGGCGTTCAACCTCTACGGCCCTCCGGGGATCATACTTTTTGACAGTAGCAGCACCGTGGAAGCTCCTCATTCCAGGATCATCGGCTTTACCCCTGCCGACCGCTTCCTCGCTGCCATCAGCCCACTTACGCTTTGAAGGAGAATTACCATGGCTTACGTAGCAACTACCGGCAACAACACCTGGGAAGTACCCAGATATGGTGACCCCAGCAACGCTTTGATCGATGGGCTGGCAGGTATCGACCGGCTCAGCTTCGAGCGTCTGCCCCAAAGCCGCTTTCTGATCACACAAAACACAGACACCGGCTACATACACATCGACTCGGTCAGCGGTGCCAGCAGCACTTATCACCTGCGTCTGAAGGACGTCGAGTTTGCGCTGTTCAACAGCGGGCGCGATGTCGTCGACCTGACGGCGATGTTCAAGGACGTTAAGGCGCCGACCATCAGCACCTTCAACATGCATTCGTTCGCCAGCGGGGCGCCGGTGGACACCAATCTGGTGTTCGGGCTGAGCGAGAATATCGCGCGTGGCACCACTGCGGTGACTCTCAGCAAGGCCGATGGCACGCTCATCGAAACCTTCAACATGGCCACCAGTGACAAGGTCACCATTGGCACCAAGCAGCTGACCATCAATCCGAC
>CAIRBI010000019.1 GCA_903876785.1 uncultured Gammaproteobacteria bacterium | reverse complement strand
TTGCTCGATGAAATCCTTGTCGGCCATCGTGCACTCCTATGCCGACAACCTGCTGATTCGTGCGGCCGACGTGGTGCTCAAGGAGCGCCGCCGTCTGGTGCTGATGCCCCGCGAATCTCCGCTGCATGCGGGGCATTGCGAGCTGCTGCTCAAGGCCTGTCAGCTGGGCGCGATCATCGCGCCGCCGATGCCTGCGCTCTACAACAACCCGCAGACGATTGATGACATTATCAATCACAGTGTTGGACGTGTGCTGGATCTGTTTGATATCGATGCCGGTATCGTCAAGCGCTGGGAAGGGATTCGCAAATCCTGACACCTGGTGCGCCCGAACTCTGAGCATTGAGTTCTCTGCTCACCACCTGTTGCAGCGCATCATCGTCGGGGTCCTGATCCAGGGCGCTGAGAATGAGCGTAACGAGTAAGTCACGCAGAGGCAAGGGCAGTGACAGCGGTTGCGGGTTGGCGGCGCTCAGCAGGATGTAGTGCAGATTATAGGCAGCCGAGGCGATCTGCATTTCGACACTCAACGAGAGTCCCCGTCGACTGACCAGGGATTCGAGGGTGTTCTGCTGGAATTTTTCGCACTGCAATTCCAGCGTTTTGATTTGCTCGCGCAGGCTGTGAAAATCCTTTGCCAGATTATTTTCCGTCTGCGTCTGCCTCTGCGTCTGCGTCTTCATCCATCGGCGTGCGCCGCGCAGTGGCTTGACGACGTGATCAGCCCAATTGCTGGAGAACGCGAGGGCTTTTTCCACCAGCGCCAGTTCGCACAATCCGCTCGAACGGGCGTGCCAACAGGCGAACAGCAGCAGATTGACATCCAGTCCATAGAGGTCCTGCAATGACAGGCCGCACTGACTGACGTCCGGCTTGCGGTAGACACGAATGGAGAAATTCCAGAAACCTTCCGACATTGTGTTTTGCATGTCCATCGATGGACCTCTGTCCTTGCGGCTGGTGAAGAATTGTCGGGATGTTACTGGATGCACTATTTTGCGACAATACGAACAAGACTCCGCGTTCCGACAAGTTCTTGCCGGGCGCCTCTGATCAATCGAGAGTTCGATTTATGCATATTCATGTTCTGGGTATTTGCGGTACCTTCATGGGCAGCCTGGCTGTGCTGGCCAAACAGCAGGGACACATCGTCAGTGGCTCCGATGCCAATGTGTATCCCCCCATGAGCACGCAGCTGGAGGATCAGGGCATCGTCTTGCTGCAAGGCTTCAGCCCGGCACATCTCCAGCCTCATCCGGATCTGGTGGTCATCGGCAACGCGCTGTCGCGCGGCAACCCTGCGGTCGAGTATGTCCTGGAGCACGGTCTCGATTACTGTTCCGGCCCCGAGTGGCTGTCGCGCTTTGTGCTGCGTGGCCGTTGGGTGCTGGCCGTCGCCGGTACGCATGGCAAGACCACGACCAGCTCCATGCTGGCCTGGATTCTGACCTGTGCCGGCCTCAAACCTGGTTATCTGATCGGCGGCGTGGCGAAGAATTTTCCTGCGTCGGCTGACCTAGGCGAGGCACCCTTCTTTGTGGTCGAAGCCGATGAGTACGACAGTGCCTTCTTCGACAAGCGTTCGAAATTCGTCCACTACTCACCGCGAACCGCGATCTTCAACAATCTGGAATTTGATCACGGCGACATTTTCCCCGACGTCGCCGCCATTCAGCGCCAGTTTCATCATCTGGTGCGAATTATTCCGGGCAATGGCCTCATAATCTCTCCGCGCAACGATGACAATCTCAATGAAGTTCTCCGCCAGGGGTGCTGGAGTCGGCGGCAGTATATGGAGCTGATCGATACCGCCGCGAGCGCCGAGGTTCTGGGTGGGGCTGCCGCAGAGGAGACCATCTCCTGGTACGCGCGCCTGTGCAGCGCTGACGGCAGTGAATTCGAACTCGGCAAACGCAATCGCGGCGTGGATGCGGGTAGCCACCGGATTCGCTGGGAGCTGGGCGGCAGTCACAATGTCAGCAACGCGATGGCCGCCGTGGCGGCGGCGCATCATGCCGGGGTCGATATCGCCGTCGCCTGTGAGGCGCTGGCGAGTTTCGGCGGGGTCAAGCGCCGCCAGGAGTTGCTGGGCGAACCTGGTGGAGTGCGGGTCTTCGACGATTTTGCGCACCACCCGACTGCCATCGACATTACCTTGCAGGGCATGCTGGCCAAATTCAGGAGCGCGGGGCGCACCGGACGTTTGATCGCGGTGATCGAGCCACGCTCCAACACCATGAAGATGGGCGTGCATCAGGCGGCGCTGGGCGAGGCCTGCCGCAGCGCAGACCTGACGCTCTGGTTCGATGCCGGCTCTGCAGCGCTGGATTTGCGCGGTATCGCCGCTGCCAGCCCGCGTCCAGCGCGGGTGCTGGACAGTGTCGACGACATCGTGGCAATGCTGGCTGCAGAGTGTCGTGAAGGCGATGACGTCGTCATCATGAGCAACGGCGGCTTTGGTGGCATCCATCAGAAACTGCTGCAGGCGCTGGCAGCGAAGGGATAGACGAGGATAACCATAGAGCATGAGTGAGATTGAATACAGCAATAGGCGCGGTTCGGAGATTATTCCGCTGTTCCCCCTTAAATCCGTGTTGTTTCCGCGCGGGCGCCTGCCCCTGCAGATTTTCGAACAGCGCTATATCAACCTGATCCGCCAAGCGATGAAGACGGACACTGGTTTCGGCATCTGCCTGCTCAAGGATGGTGACGAGGTGGCCAGGCAGGGTGTGCTGCAGGAGGTGCATCGGGTTGGCACCTATGCGCGGGTCGTGGACTGGGATCAATTACCCAATGGTCTGTTAGGCGTCACCGTGGAGGGGAGTCACAAGTTTGTCGTGCAGGAATGCTGGTCCGAGCAGGATCAGTTGCTGATGGGCGGTGTGGATTATTGCGGTGTCGATTTTGTCGGCGAAGAGCCGCTGCAAGTTCGCGAGCAACACGAAGTGCTGGCCGGTCTCCTCGAACAGTTGGTCAGTCATCCGGTCATCAGTCAGCTGGGCATGACGATCGAGTACGACGATCTGCGTCAGCTGGGCTGGCGACTCAGCGAGCTGATTCCGCTGTCGCTGGAGCGCAAACAGGCTCTGTTGGAACTGCAGGATACTTACGAGCGCATCCGCGAGATTGAAAAGATCATCGACAGCATGATCACCGAGTCGTGAGTGACTGGTGACTTGCTGTGCGGTTCAGCTGCGGCATAATGACGGGCTTTTGGTGTCGGAGGTGATGACATGCTGGAGAATTGGTTGAGCGCGGGCAGTTGGACACAAGAACAATGGTTGATCATGAGCGTCATGATCTTCATCGTTGTCGCCTCTCTGGTGATGATTGTGCGCCTTTACAGCATTTACAAGATGGCCACCCGCAAGCGCGAGCGGCCGAATCTGCGTGGTGGAAGGCGTTCGCGCGACTAGCCCGTGGGTCTCAGGGGTTAAAGCAGAATGCGGTCCAGCACAGCGGCGGAAGCGGCGATGAAGACAACGATCCCGAACAGCCAGCCAAGCAGCGCATAGAGTCGGAAGGGCTTGTCGCCCTCTGGATACAGACCTGTTTTTTCGTACTGACGCTCGGGCTGATCTGTGGGAGAGGATGCTGCAGTGTCGGTGGTCTTGCTTTCGATGTTCATGCCAAATGTCTCGACTCAGAAATACTAACCAGAAACCAAAAAACCAGGAAAAAAAAGCAGTGCCACGAGAAATAGCAACAAGAATGTTCATGCTGACGATGCTGGTGATGGTGACTACCGGCACCTTGCGCCAATCCCAAGCCATCGTCATAAGGCATGATACTGGATACTCCCGATACGTGGCCAGCGAAACGCAGTTTCCGGCGGTGTTCTGGCTGCAGCAGCGCGAACTGCGCAAGGTGTGTGTCGCCACGCTGATTGCTCCGCAGTGGGCCATAACGGCAGCGCATTGCGTCGAGGAGACCTCGCTGCAGGAGACGCTCGCCAATCACGAAGAGTTCAAGGTTCACATCGCAGGTGCCGAGGTTGGTATCGATCAGGTCGTCATGCATCCGGATTACCCGTATCGGGATGACGCAAGCACGGTGACACAGGAGGTGGACCTTGCGCTGTTGCGGCTGACGCTACCGCTGGACATCCCCAGACCTCTCGCCCTGTATCGTGCAGAGGACGAGCAGGATCGTGTCGCCACTTTTCTGGGCTGGGGCTATTTCGGCATCGGCACCACCGGCATTCAGCACGACGACGGACGCTTTCGTCTGGCGAAGAATGTCGTCACTGCCGCGTCCTCACGTCTGCGTTTCAATTTCGATGATCCGCGTCTGCCCGGCAATGCGGCGGTCGAGCTGGAGGGGTTGCCTGGACTGGGCGACAGCGGGGGGCCTGCGCTGCTGGAGACCGCCGAAGGGTGGAGTATCGCGGGTGTCGCGGTGGGCGAAGTAGGCGCGCAGAAGAATGGCAAAGCTGGCAGTGCCCAAGGCCTGTATGGTGCCGTGGGCATCTATGAGCGGCTCTCGCTGCACCAGCCCTGGATTGATTCGGTGATCGGGCGCTGACCGGCAGATTTAGGCTGTTCTTTTCAGCCGGGTGTCGGAGTGCAGTGCGATGCCTCTGCAGGCAGCAGACGGTCGGTCTTGCCCGTCAGGTAATAGGCCAGTAACCCCACCCACTCCTTGCTGGCGGTTCGCAATTCCAGCAGGTGCCCCGCAAACTGCAGTTCTACTCGCCACAAACGCTGACGATCTGAGTGATGATCAACGGGCCACGGCACTACTGGCCATTGCTGCTGACAGAAGATTCCTGTGGAGCGCGGCATGTGGAAGGCCGAGGTAATCAACACCCAGTTCTCTCCCGCCTGTGGTTTCACCAGATTCTTGCTGAAAACTGCATTTTCCCAAGTGTTGCGCGACTGATTCTCGATCTCCAGAGTGCGCTCTCCCAGACCCGCCTCCTGAAACAAGGTTGGCAGGTAATCGGCCTCCTTGAAGTCCTGCGTGCTCAGGCCACCGCTGCCGCCAGTGAAGACCAGCCGCGCGTCGGGAAAGCGCCGCGCCAGGCTCACAAAGGAGTTGAGGCGTTCGGCGGCATCATCGGTCTCGGCCTGCCCCCAGGCGCTGCTGCGCGTCGCGTTCAGAGCGCCGCCCAGGACGATGATGCCATCAACGCGAGCGGGCAGTTCGGGGTTGGCGGTGAAGCGTCGCTCCAGGGGATACAGCAGCCATTCGCCGGCAGGCAGGAACGCCACCAGCAAGGCGAGCGCGCAGGTCAGCGCCAGAATTCTGCGGCCCAGTTTGTAAAGGAACGGGTGCGAGGGCAGGAACAGGAGCACCGTGCCGCTCACCAGCAGAATCACCAGCAGACTGTCCGGGGAGATGAGAGCCCACACCAGTTTTGAAGCCCAGAAGAAGAGTGTGTCCATGGTGGTCTCTGGAAGTAATTTTGCAATTTACTCATGATGTTGGGCATTTTTACTCGGCGCGCCGAGTAAGGCAACCATGCCTCGGTCCCGTGCAGCGCTGATACGATGGTGCTGTTTACCGTGGCTGTGTTTCTTACTGGAAATTTTGCTACCATCGGCGCTTCTGCCAGAACGGCCGACCCCCGCCCGCTCTGCGCCCAAGACCACCCGAACACACGCATGAAAAAATCAACATCAGGAGCACAGACATGACCATTGCCATTGGCGACAAGATTCCGGCCACCACTTTCAAGATCATGGGCGAGAAAGGCCCGCAGGATATCACCTCCGACGAAATTTTCGCCGGCAAAAAGGTCGTCCTGTTCGCAGTCCCCGGCGCCTTTACCCCCGGCTGCACAGTGACCCATCTGCCGGGCTACGTAGTGCTGGCAGACAAAATCAAGGCAAAGGGCGTGGACTCGATTGTCTGCATGTCCGTGAACGATGCCTTTGTGATGGGCGCCTGGGGCAAATCGCAGAATGCGGAAGAGCTGATCATGCTGGCCGACGGCAATGGCGCATTCACCAAGGCTGTTGGCCTTGAGCTGGACGCGACAGGTTTCGGCATGGGTACCCGCAGCAAGCGTTATGCGATGATCGTCGACAAGGGCGTAGTCACCCACCTGGCGGTTGAGCCAGCGGGTGGCATCGTGGAGAGTGCCGCCGAGGCAATTCTGGCGAAGCTCTGAGCAGGCAGCCTTACGGGAGGCAACAGTCATGAAGACTGAATACATCGACTATCGGGATGATGACGTGGCGTTGGAGGGCTATTTTGCCTTCGACGAGAATGCCACCGAGCCGCAACCGCTGGTGTTGATCGCCCATGACTGGAGCGGACGGCGCGCGTTCGCCTGCGGTATGGCCGAGCGCATGGTGGAACTCGGTTACGCCAGCTTCGCTCTGGATATTTTCGGCAAGGGGGTGTTTGGCAAGGATGGCGATACCGCCGGCAATCTGGCCCTGATGACTCCCTATGCCAGCGACAGAGCTCTGCTGCGCCGCCGCGTCAATGCGGCGCTTGCCTGTGTGCGGAAGCTGCCCGGAATAGACGTGGACCGCGTGGCGGCTGTGGGTTTCTGCTTCGGCGGCATGACCGTGTTGGAGCTGGCGCGCAGTGGCGCTGACGTTTCAGGAGTAGTCAGTGTTCACGGCCTGCTTGGTGCCGGAGATGTGCCCAATGCTAAACTGCGGGCGAGAGTGCTGTGCCTGCACGGGCACGATGATCCGATGGGACCGCCTGCCGATGTCCTGGCATTTGAAACCGAGATGACGGCAGCCAATGCGGATTGGCAGCTGCATGTCTTTGGACGCACCAAGCACGCATTTACCAACCCTGCCGCGAACGATCATGGGCTGGGTACTGTCTACAACCAGCTCGCCAACGATCGGGCACAACGGGCGATAGCAGACTTCCTGACGGAGCTGTTTGCCAGCCCGACGGGCGCTGTGGAGGAAGAGTGGCAGGCGGATTGATCGGCAAGCAACCCACTGAAGCCTCCGCCACGCCATCCGGGCCGGCGGCAGTGCCGACGCCTCTGGCTGAGCCGGTCCCATTGCGCAGCCGGATTGGTCTCTGGCTGGGTGCCGTGCTCTTCGTGTGCATCCTCCTGTTCGTCGATCTGGACCCCGCCAACCCCTTGGTAACCCGCATGTTTGCCGTGCTGGTGCTGATGGCGGTGTGGTGGATCACCGAGGCGATTCCCATCCCGGTGACCTCGTTGTTGCCGATTGTCCTGTTCCCGTTGCTTGGCATCATGCGCGGGGGCTTCCGCGATGCCAGCAATCAGATTGATTTCTCGCAGACCACCTTGCGTGGTGGCCTGGAACCGACTGATCTGGACATCATGTTTCCAAATGCCGCCAGTCAGTATATGGACTCTCTGATTTTCCTGTTTCTGGGGGGCTTTCTGATCGCGATTGCGGTGGAGAAGTGGAATCTGCACAAGCGCATCGCACTGCACATTCTGGCGCTGATCGGCGGCCAACCGCAGCGGCTGGTGCTGGGGTTCATGATCGCTACCGGTTTTCTGTCCATGTGGCTTTCCAACACTGCGACGACCATGATGATGATGCCGATGGGGCTGTCGCTGATCGTGCTGTATGAGGAGCTCAATCGCGACATCGTGCTGAAGGGCGGTACTGTCGATGTAAGAGCGCCCAATTTCGGGCTGGTGCTGATGCTTGGCATCGCCTACGCAGCATCGATGGGCGGTATGGCGACGCTCATCGGTACGCCAACCAATGGCGTGCTGGTGACCCAGCTCGGGCAACTCTTTCCGCAAGCGCCGCAGATTACCTTTGCGTCCTGGATGATGTTCGCCTTCCCGTTGGCACTGGCCTTTACGCTGATGACCTGGTTTCTGCTCAGCAAGATCCTCTTCCCGTTGCCCGCGACTACGCCCTTCAGCGGCAAGGACTATATTCACGGCGAGATTCAGGCGCTGGGCCCCATGGGCAACGAAGAGAAGAAAGTGGCCTGGGTATTTCTGGCGGTAGCATTGCTGTGGATGACGCGCAGCGAGCGCCTGCTGGGTGCCGACATCGATATTTATGGCTGGAGTCACTGGCTGGATGTGCTGCTGGCGCAGTTCGACGTGTCACCCGTGGGCGCGTTCGCCGACGATGGCACAGTGTCGATCGCCATGGCGATGCTGCTGTTCATCATTCCCGCGAGCAAGGAGAGGGGCGGTTTTCTGCTGGACTGGAGCGCGGCGAAGCAGGTGCCCTGGGGTATTCTGCTGTTGTTCGGCGGTGGTCTGGCGATGGCCAAGGGCTTCGCTGTGTCTGGGTTGTCGGGCTATCTGGCGGGTGTCTTCGAGACGCTGCTGGCCGATGCCAACCCGTTGGCGATTGTGATGAGCGTTGTCTCCTTCATCACCATTTTCTCTGAACTGACCTCCAACACGGCTACCGCATCCATGGCGATGCCGATAATGGGGAGCCTCGCGCAGGCCATCGAGGTGTCGCCCCTTTTGCTCATGATTCCCGCCGCGCTGGCCGCGTCCTGCGGATTCATGCTGCCGGTGTCGACGCCTCCGAATGCGATTGTCTATGGCACCGGTCGTGTCCCGATCATGAAGATGGTATGGGCGGGTCTCTGGCTGGATACGCTGGCCGTTATTCTGGTGACACTGTTTGTATACACGGTCGGGCACCTGTCTTTCGATCTATTGGGGGCCATGCCTGACTGGGCGCGGCGCTGAGCCAAGCTCATCGCCGGTGGATTTAGTCCTGAAAGCGCAAGGGTTCGCTTCAGTCTTGCGGGGGCGGGTCGATATCAGATTATCGGAAGTATGCGGTGCCATTTGCTAGAGGGGCGAGACTTGTCGATGTCAGAGAAGACTGACTTGAACGCTAATGTGCAGTCAGACGAGAAAATCAGGAAGAACGCAGCACGGGCACAAAAGCAGCAGTCACCGCTGCAATGTCCGCTGGGCGACTCTGCCTGTGCCTTTCCGATCGAGCTGGAGCAGTTGCGCTCGGAGGTCAAGGCACTGTTGGCGCTGGTGCGCACAGATGAATTGACGGGGCTCTTCAACTATCGCCACTTCATGCAGGCCATGGAGCTGGAGATGGAGCGCACGCGTCGCTCACTCAAACCGATGGCGCTCATCATGCTGGACCTCGATAACTTCAAGATTTTCAACGATCGCTGGGGGCACGAATTCGGCAACACCTCGCTTGTGCATATAGCCCGCCTGATCGCGGGCACTATTCGCAAGCTGGATATCGCCTGTCGTTACGGCGGTGAGGAGTTTGCGATTATCCTGCCCGATACATCGTTGGACTCCGGCATCCTGCTGGCTAATCGACTACGTCACAAGATCGCTAACTCAGTTCTGCACTGTGACGATCAACCGGTTGCCGTCACGGCCAGTTTTGGTGTGGATGTCTACCTGCCCGCGGATCGCGATGATCCGAGCCAGTTTCTGCAGCGTGCTGATTCCTGGCTGTTTCATGCCAAAGCCAATGGGCGGAATCGGGTCTGCCACGCGTCGCTGGAGAATCACTCCGGTGTCAGTCACGACGAGCGCGAGTTGTTGCTGGGGAGCTAGCTGTCGGCTAGTTCGCAAGCCAGATGATGCAGGATAGTCGCCGTGGCGCCCCAGATCCGATAGCCATCGTGATGTAACTCCAGTACCTCCCTTTCCATATCCCGATACAACATAGACGAGCGCTGATAGCTCGCTGGATTGAGCGCAATCTGAGCGGGCACCGCGAAGATCTCGGCGACCTCCCGTGGGGAAGGTGTCAAGGGTGTGCCCGCCGCAAACAGGCCGACCACAGGCGTGACGCAGTAGCCCGAAGGCATCAGTAGATTGCCGAGCCGCCCGATGATCCGCACTGACTCCGAACGCAGCCCGATCTCCTCCTCGCATTCCCTCAGCGCCGTATGCTCGATGCTGTCATCGTCGCTGTCCTGCGTTCCGCCCGGGAAGCTGACCTGTCCGGCATGGCTGCTCAGGTGTTCGGTGCGCAGGGTGAAAATGATGCTGTTGCCGTTCTCGCCGCAGGCAATCGGAATCAGCACGGCGGCATGACGAAAGCTGCTTTCGGGCAGTTCCGGCGAATTGATGAGGCGATTGATGCTTCGGTCGGGGTGCAGGATGGGCGGGGGTGACTGCGGGTGCGATTGGAGCTGCAGAGATTGCTGAGCAAAGTAGCGCAGCAATCTCTGCAACAACGGGTCAAACTGGCTGGGTTCTCGAATCGACATGGAGCGATTATAGCCAGAAATCTGTGACGACTGTGGGAGCGGGCCTGTCCGCGATTGGCCTATTTGTTACAGGCAACCAATCGCGGGCAGGGCCCGCTCCCACAGTCTTTCGATGGTGCTTACAGGTACTTCCAATTCACCGTGAAGAACGCACGCAGTTCTTCGCCCGGGAAGTAACGATCATTGCCGAAGGCAAAGTCTGCACGCTCGGCGTAGGTTTCATCCGTGAGGTTCATCACGTTCAGCGACAGACTCACGTCCGATCTGACATCCCAGCGTGCGCGCAGATTGAGCAGGCTGTGGCCGTCGTAACGGTTCTTGTTTTCCGGATTGGTGAAGTACTTGCCAGAGTTCACCCACTCGAGTTCCGCAAATACCGTTTCGGTAGCGCGGTACTGAATGTGGGCGGTGCCAAATCGGTTTGGTGCGGTATCGATATCATTGCCGTTGATATTCACGCCACCAGAGAACTCATCGTTCTCGTAGGTGTGACTGGCAAAGTTGTAAGCAAAGGCAAATCGCCATTGCTCGCTGAGATCCACCCCGCCAGACAACTCCAGACCACGGTGCTTCGTGTGGCTTTTGTTGAGGTTCAGGCGCGCGCTGTCGGTGATGATCTCGTTGTCCTTGTCCATGTAGTAGGCAGTGACCGCGTAATCCCAGCCTTCCTGCCCGCCTTCGAAGCTAAGTTCGGCGCTGTCGATTTCGACGGAATCCAGTTCTGCTACCGTCTGCGTGTTTTGCAGACGGTAAAGTTCTGTCGCCTGCGGAGCACGATAGCCTTTGTTCAATCGCACCTGGACGTTGTGGTCGTCATTGAAGTGGTAGCGCAGTGCCAGTTTGGGAGTCCAGCTGCCGAAGCTGTCGCTGCGGTCAGCGGGACGGTTGTAGCGACAGCCGCCGAACCCGCAGGCAACGCCCTTGTCGTTCGTGCGGCCATCCAGCATCTTGTTGTCGTAGTCATATTCCATGCGCTCATAGCGCAGACCAAGGGAGACATCGATGCCGTTGTCGTAGCTGTGTTCCATATGAACGAATGGCGCCAGCTGGGTAGCATCCACATCGTAATCATAGTGCTTGCCGACAGGCGTCTGTGCGCGCAGTGCAGCAGAGCCCACGGTGGGGAAGCGCTGTTGTTGCAGCAGGCTGCCTTCAGTGGCTTCGACGTCCAGGCCAAAGGACAGCATGGTGGCGTCGCTCAGATCACGGTAGCCAGCCATCTGCACGCCCAAGCTGGTGTGCTGATTGTCTTCCGTGGGCAGGCCCGGCAGGAAGTGCTGGATGAAATTCAGATCCGCCTTGCGGTAGTAGGGAGTCGCTACCAGTTCCCAGCCATTGGACAGTTCCTTGGTGATGCGGGTCCAGACGCGCATGCTCTGGTTGTCACGATAGGCCTCCGGGTTCGGGTTGCTGCTGCGCAGCGAGCCATTCTTGTAGTTGTCTTTCCCTTCAACGTAGCCTGCAGTTTCCTGATTCAGGTTGGTGACAGTGAAGCCGCCATCCAGCGCATAACCACCCGCCGTGGTGTACTGGTAGCGCCAGGACAGCTTCTGCTGGTCGTAGCCGCTGTTGGAGCGGAAACCTTCTTCACGTGCGCCATTGGCCAGGAACATGTGCTTGAAGCCGCCATTTTCCATGCCGAAGGTGGCATTGAGACGCTTCGAGCCTCTTGGTCCAGCTTCAAGTGATAGCTCGCCACCCGCTTCGGGGTCTGGCAACACGACGTTGATCATGCCGTGTACGGCGTTGGAGCCGTAGTAGGCGGTGGCTGGGCCACGAATCACCTCAACGCGGGAAGCATTTTCACTGTTGGCATCGAACAGTTCGTTGACGTTACAGAAGCCCGCAGCCCTGAGAGGGATACCTTGTTCTGCCAGCAGGAATGAACCGCAGGCACCGGACCCGGTGAGTACCGGTGAACGGATTGCCGTGAGACTTTCCTGACCGTTGTTGCGGTTGATGTTCACACCTGCCAGGCGGTTGGCCACTTCCTGGATGTGCTGGTGGTTGACCAGACGCAGTTCCTCGTTGGTGAGGACGCCGACGCTGGCGTTGATGGTAGCAAGAGATTCCGGGCGTCTTGTAGAAGAGGTGACCATGATCTCTTCAACTTCAGGCTGACCGGATGCGGGTTGAGCCATGACGGCCGGGGTCGTCAGTACAGACATGGCTACGGCACATGACAAGGCCAGCAGGCGAGGCGCCACATCGTGGAATGACGCGCTGTGTACAGTCTTCTTATTCAATTTTGATTTCTCCCTTGCTTGTTGGTTTTCTAGCTTGGCCAATATAGCACAATTGCCTCGTCGCCACTCCGGGCGGCTCTGTCTATAATCTGTTTCTGAGTGTGACAAAAACCGGGGGAAAACATGAGGACGCGGGTGACGCAGATGCTCGGGATCGAGCATCCGATAGTGCAGGGCGGCATGCAGTGGGTGGGCCGAGCGGAGCTGGCGGCCGCCATTTCCAACGCTGGAGCGCTGGGGATTCTGACCATCCTGCCCACTATCAAGCCAGTTCCCTATGACAGTATGTGGATCCCATCGTCTCGTCTGGTGTGCGGATCGTCGCAGAGGCCGAGACAATCATCCGCGAGCGGCTGAACGCATTGCTGTGAATCCACCCTGTGGGAGCGGGCCTGCCCGCGATTGATAGCTATACGTGAGACGCTATCGCGGGCAGGCCCGCTCCCACAGGGACGGAAATCAAAATAGAAAAGGGGCAGCATCGTGCAGATCAGAGACAAAGTAGTGGTGGTCACCGGCGGCGCCAGCGGCATCGGCAGAGCACTGTGCGAACGCTTCGCAGAGGAGGGTGCCAGAGCGGTTGTCGTCGCTGACATGAACAGTACTGGCATTGAGGCCGTCTGCCAACAGCTTGCAGGGCAAACGCAGGCGCTGGGAGTCGTCACCGATGTTAGTCGCGAGGCGGACATGCAGGCGCTCGTCTCCCGTACGCTCGAGGCTTTCGGCCACATCGACTTGTTCTGCTCCAACGCTGGCATCTTTACGCCCGGAGGCGTCGAGGTCAGCAACGACGACTGGCAACGCATCTGGGATATCAACCTGATGGCCCATATCTTTGCCTCCAGAGCAGTGTTGCCATCCATGCTCGCGCGCGGCGAGGGCTATCTGCTCAACACTGCCTCGGCCGCTGGACTGCTGAGCCAGATCGGCTCCGCACCCTATGCCGTGACCAAACATGCCGCCGTCGGCTTCGCAGAGTGGTTGTCAATTACCTACGGCAGTCGTGGTATCAAGGTTTCGGTGCTGTGCCCGCAGGCCGTGCGGACGCAGATGACTGCCCATGGCACAGGCGTGGCGGGTGTCGATGGCATGCTGGAGCCTGCTGCGCTGGCGCAGACGGTCATTGAAACACTGGCGCTGGAGCGTTTTCTGGTGCTGCCGCATCCGGAGGTGCTCACCTACCTGCAGCGCAAGGCGGCTGATTATGATCGCTGGCTGGGCGGAATGCGTCGGCTGCAGGAGCGCTTCGGCGACTTTAAATCGTGACTGACTCTTTCGCTGCGACTTCAATTCCTTATAATGTCGCCGCGGTTGAAAATACAAGATAACCAGAAGCCAGGACTAACCCATGACAATGACGATAGGCAAGAACTCTGTAGTGGAGATCCACTACACACTCAAGAATGATGGCGGAGAAGTCCTGGACTCCTCGGAAGGCAGCGAACCTCTAATGTATATGCATGGGACTCACGGTCTCATTCAGGGTCTCGAGAACGAACTGCAAGGCAAAAAGATCGGCGACAAGTTCAAGGCGGTGATTCCTCCGGCACTGGCTTATGGCGAGATCGATCCGGATCTGATCCACAGCATCGACAAGTCAATGTTCCGTGGTGTCGACAACATTGAGCCGGGCATGTCCTTTACGGCCGAAGGCGAGGATGGTCACCAGCACATCACCGTAAAGGCGGTTGAGGGTGACAAAGTAATCATTGATGGCAATCACGAGATGGCGGGGCTGACGCTGCACTTCGACGTGGAAGTGGTCAGTGTGCGCGCGGCGACTGAAGAAGAGATCGATCATGGCCACGTGCATGCGCACGGGGATCATCACCACCACTAAGAGTCACCTGTGGGAGCGGGCCTGCCCGCGATAAATCTGTGCGAC
>CAIRBI010000018.1 GCA_903876785.1 uncultured Gammaproteobacteria bacterium | reverse complement strand
TTGCCGATGTCCTGAAACAGGGTCGCCAGACGGGTGAACTGCGTCTCCAGCTCCGCCGCCAGCTCCCGCAGTGGCTCCGGCACCTGCCCCAGCGCGAAGGCATGCTGCTGTCCCTGATCGCGCTGGCTGTCAGTCTGTCGGTCCGATTGGCGGTCCGGCACCGCGCTTTGCAGAATCTGTTCGCACAGCGGCCAGATCTCATTGAGGCGGATCTCGGCCAGCGCCATGGAATCATCGATGCCCGGCAGCTCACGCTGCAGCGTCTTGTTTTCCTCGACGACGCTATCACCGGCGAGCTTGGCCAGCGTCTTGCGCCACTGATCGAGAGCAGAGAGGCTGCCCTTGAGGCGGGTGAAGCAGGCAAAGTGATTGTTGCTCTTCAACGGCAGATGATGAGCCTCGTCAAAGATGTAAATGGTGTCCTGCGGTGCCGGCAGAATGACACCCCCGCCGAGAGCCAGATCGGCCAGCACCAGATCGTGGTTGGCGACGACACAATCGGCCTTCTGCACCTCTTCGCGTGCCTTGTAGAAGCAGCAGTTACCGTAGTTCGAGCACTTCTGGCCAATGCACTGCCCATTGTCCACAGTGACTGGAATCCAGTCCTTGTCACTGAGCAGATCTTCCCAGTCATCGCGGTCGCCCTGCCACTCGCCCGCATTGATTTTGCGCAGCATGCGCTCATAGAGCGCCAGAGCGTAATCGTTAGGCTGGCTGATGACTTCGCCATAGAGGTCGGCCATGGCATTGAGACTGGCATTGCCCTGCAACAGCATGTCCAGCCGGGAGAGACACAGGTAGCGGCCGCGCCCCTTGGCCAGGGTGAAGCTGAATTCGAGATCGCTGTAACGCTTGATATCCGGCAGGTCCTTCAGAGTGACCTGCTCCTGCAGCGCAACCGTGGCCGTCGCCAGTACCACCTTTTTCTTCAGCGCTTTCGCCACCGGCAAAGTACCCAGCACATAGGCCAGCGTCTTGCCGGTGCCGGTGCCGGCCTCGACGACACAGATCGGCCCGGGCGGCAGCTCGGGATCGGGTTCTCCTTCCATCGGCACTGGCGCCTGCAGGGCCGCCCGCTCCGCATCCGCAATGCCGCCCAGACTGCGTGCAATCTCCGCGATCATGAGGCGCTGCCCATAACGCGGCGTCAGCGATTTGTTCTCCAGGATTTGCCGGTAGGCGCTCTGGATGGTGTTCTTGACGTCATCGGGAAGCATAGATTGGGGGAGTTGACCGTCGTTCTGCAGTGGGAAAAAGCCAGGCGAATCGGGCATGGCAGCGTTGTGAGTATAGCACTGGGAATGCGCTGCCGCGGCGCAAATGCCACCATCTGTGACAAACGCATTGCGTGCTATCGGCGCGGAAAAAACTTCTGCTAGAATGGCCGCCTAATCAGTACCTCAGATCAGCACCCCAGAGAACAGCACTCCGATGATTTTTCAGAAGTTTTTACAGAATAGTAAATGGCAGCACAAAGACCCTTCAGTACGTCTGGAAGCAATCGCGGAACTGAGCCTCGGCACGGAGCCAAGCGCCGAAGACGCGCTGGCCGCTGCGAAGATTCTCATCGAACTTGCTCGCACCGACAGTGACACCGCCGTCCGCGTCGCCTCCATCGCACACCTGACTGCGCCCGATGTGCTGCAGCAGTTGAGCGCCGATGCCAATGAGGAAGTCCAGAACGCCGCCAAGGTGCAGTATTGCCGCGTTGTCTCCGGTGCTGCCCGCAGTGCGCTGTCCACTGCCGAGTGCATCGCCCTGATGCTGGAGATGACCGAGGTACAGACTCTGCTTGCCGTCCTGCACGATTGCGGATGCGACGAGACAGGGCTTGCCACGCTCAACCGCCTCACCGAAGAACATGCTGTCGAAG
>CAIRBI010000017.1 GCA_903876785.1 uncultured Gammaproteobacteria bacterium | reverse complement strand
TCCGTCACCGCGGGCATGTCGCCGATTCCGGTGTAGGAGCGCGCCATGCGCGCGACATGCCAATCACGCAGACTGCAATGTCAGTTCGTGTCAGGCAATGAACATGGTGGACGCCGCCGCGGCCTAAGGATCATGCGCCGCAGCCGTTTGGTGCGGGAGGGCAGTGGCAGAGGACGAGCCGTTCTAAGCGGTAACGCCGAGCCATCGGTACGGAGGGCAAAATCCATCAACGTCTACACTGATCCGCCGCCGCTGACGAAAAACGCAGCGGCCGGCCCCGGGTCAGTATTCAATCGGCGCCAACATATGCGTTCAGGATGAATTCAGCGGAATCTCAAGCATGAACCAGATCATCGATGTGGCGATTGTCGGTGCCGGCGTATCGGGCCTCTACAGTGCGTGGCGCCTGAAATCGGATGCAGGACAGCCGGGGCGCACCCTGAACGTGCACGTATTCGAAGGCAGCGAACGGGTCGGCGGGCGTCTGCTGTCGGTCAAGCCGCCGTTCGTCAACGACACCTTTGTCGAACTCGGTGGCATGCGCTTCACGGAAGCCCACGTCCTGATGTGCGGCCTGGCGCGCGCGCTGGGTCTGGCCTCTGGCGAGCTGCCCGATGCCAACGCGAACAACATCGCCTATCTGCGCGGCCAGCGCCTGAAGATGAGCGACCTGACCGACCCCGATCGCATTCCCTATGTCATTGATGAATCCCTGCGCAACCGGGAGTCCCTGTCGAACCTGGTGGCCGTGGCGGCCGTGCGTTCGCTAGGCCCTGCCTTCAAAGAATTGCTGGATATCGACCTGACGCTGGAGACGCTGGAAAGCGTCACGGCCGAACACTGGCGCACCATTGGCGAGCGCGGCAGCTTCGAAGGCAAACCGCTTTACGAGACGCCCCTGCGCTACATCCTGGAGCGCACGCTGGGCCACGGGGCCGTGCAACTGCTGCAGGACAGCCTGGGCTACGACTGCATCCTGTGGACCTGGAGCGCGGCAGACGGCTTCCCGTTCAACCTGACGGATATGCGCAGCGCGGTACGGCATATGCACTTGGTGGATGGCTTCAGCGCCCTCCCGCGGCGACTGCACGAGAAGGTGCTTGCGCTGGGTGTAAACGTGCAGCTGAACACGCGAGTCAGGTCAGTCGAAGACACCCTGCTGCCTGACGGCACCACCGGCATCGCCTTCACCACGGTGGACGACAACGGCGCCGAGGCCCTGAGCGTGGCCCGCAAGCTCATCCTGGCCATGCCGCGCCGGTCCATCGAACTGCTGGACCGCAAGGGACCGCTGTTTGACAGCCGGGGCGCGGGTTTCAAGTCCCTGCTGGAGTCCGTCTCGCCAGTGCCCTTGTTCAAGATCGCGCTGTGCTACGAAAACTGCTGGTGGGAAAAGGTCGTAGGCGGCGGCTCGAACGGCAAGTCGGTGACCGACCTGCCGATGCGGCAGGTGTACTACTGGAAAGTGAATCCGCACGACCAGCAGGGCGTCGTGCTGATCTATGACGGCGGTCTGACCAAGTCGTACTGGGAACAGCTCGACAACGCAGCGGCGCCCAAGCCGCAGGTCAAGCTCACCGGTCGCAAGGAAGGCGTGGATCTGTGGGCCGATTACGCTGCACCGTCGCGGATCATCTTCGAGGCCCACCGCCAGCTGCTGGAACTCCATGGGCTACCGGAGAGCGAGGTGCCCGCCCCCTATGCCGCGGCGTGCATGAGCTGGAACCGCGACCCGTTTGGGGGTGGCGCGCATTTCTGGAACATGGGCGTGCGCAGCCACGAAGTGGCCGAGCAGATACTGCATCCGATCGAGCGCTGCCCGATCTACCTCTGCGGCGAAGCCTGGTCGCACGAGCAGGGCTGGGTCGAGGGTGCACTCGCTACCTCGGAAGCCATGCTGACGCGGCATTTCGGATTACCGCCCCTGCACGACACGCAACTCGTCTAGTATCCGCCTGCCCCGACACACTGGGATCACCATGCCACACATTGAAAAATACCAGCCTGTCGGTCGCTTTGACGCTACCACAGCAGCGCAACACGAAGCAGAACTGCGGCGCCTTCTGGACGGGGACGCGCACTCCGTGGAACTGGATTTCTCCAAAATCGAGTTCCTCAGCAGTGCAGGGCTGAGGGTGCTGCTGGTGACAGCCAACGCAGCAGAAAAGAAAGGCGGCACGCTGCAGTTACACGGTGCCAGTGCGGAAATCCGCGAAGTGATTCTCACGGTCGGGTTCGACGATATCGTCCACCTGAGGGATTGATATGAAACCCAGCAGCCTGACGTACGGCGTCGACGATACACCGCCGCTTTCGGCACTGGCTACGCTGGGGCTGCAGCAAGTACTGATGGGTGCGGCAGGATGGGTGATGATGGCCGCCGCCCTGGCGGCCTTCGCGACCTCGGCAGCCGACACGCAAAACATCCTGCGCATGGGCATGATCGTGACCGGGCTGGGCGCGATCCTGCAGGCCAACCGACGCGGACCCATCGGCTCTGGCTACCTGTGCCCGCCTATCGTCGCCCCGGCGTTTTTTTCTACCGCCATCCTCGCCGGTGGCGGGTATGGCCTGCCCACCCTGTTCGGCATGACCGCGGTGGCCGGCGCCATGGAAGTGGCTCTGGCGCGGCTGCTGCCACGCATCAGACTACTGTTTCCACCCGAGGTGATCGGTGTCGTCATGACCATGGTGGGCATCGCCGTGCTGCCCCCGGGATTCCCCAGGCTGTTGGCGGACCCGGCCACCCTGAGTGCCGGTGCCGACCAGGGAAGCAACCTCGCCGTCGGGCTCATTAGTCTGGCGACCATGATCGGGTGTACCGCCTGGGGTCGTGGCCTGGTCAAGTTGTTCCCGTTGCTCATCGGAATCTGCGCCGGCATTTCTGCGGCGCTGGCTCTGGGTTGCATACCCCCCAGCGCTGTCCAGTCGGTCGTGGATCAACCGTGGTTCAGCTGGCCTCACTGGGCCGTTTCCAGCATCGCATTTGAATGGTCGCTACTGCTGCCCTTCACCATCGCCTGCATCGCCACTTCGCTGAAGAATGTCGGTGACCTGACGTTGTGCCAGAAAAT
>CAIRBI010000016.1 GCA_903876785.1 uncultured Gammaproteobacteria bacterium | reverse complement strand
GCTGGATCATCTGCTCAACGAGATGCGGCTGATCAAGAGTCCGCTGGAAATCAAACTGATGGAGAAAGCCGGTGCCATCTCGGTGCAGGCTCACAAGCGTGCCATGGCCGTTTGCCGTCCGGGGCTGCACGAATATCAACTGGAGGCAGAGCTGCTGCATGAATTTGTGCGCTCCGGCAGCCGTGCCCCGGCCTACAACAACATCGTCGCCGGTGGCAAGAATGCCTGCATTCTTCACTACATCGAGAACAACGCACTGCTCAGGGATGGCGATCTGGTGCTGATCGATGCGGGTTGCGAGTATGAATACTATGCCGCAGACATCACGCGCACCTTTCCAGTGAACGGACGTTTCAGTACCGAGCAGCGCGCGCTTTACGAGATTGTACTCAAGGCGCAACTTGACGCCATCAAAGTCATTAAACCTGGCACCCCCTGGGACGAGCCACACAATGTCACCGTGCGCGTGATTACTCAGGGGCTGGTCGATCTCGGTCTGCTCAAGGGCGATGTTCAGGAGTTGATCAAAAGCGAAGCGTACAGAGCATTCTATATGCATCGCGCCGGGCACTGGCTGGGCATTGATGTGCACGATGTCGGTGATTACAAGATAGACAACAAGTGGCGCCTGCTGGAGCCCGGCATGGTCACCACTATCGAGCCCGGTATCTATGTCGCCCCGGACAATATGGACGTAGCCAAAAAGTGGCGTGGCATCGGCATCCGCATCGAAGATGACGTGCTCGTGACACGCACCGGGCATCGCGTGCTGAGCCATGACGTGCCCAAGACGGTGGAAGAGATCGAGAGCTTCATGGCGCAGGCGCAAGCCGCCGCTTGAAGATTTTCCAGCAAGCAGATTTTCAATACAACTGAAAGGAAGAGTGGCGAGCGGTGCGAGTATCTTCTCTGCGTGAACATTACGATGTGGTGATCGTCGGCGGTGGGCTGGTCGGCGCCAGTTTTGCCTGCGCCCTGGCCGCAAAGACCAGCGCAACAGCCACGGTAAAGTCTGGTGGCAATCCACTGCGCATATTGGTGACCGAACCGGTGGCTGTATTGCAAAGCTCTACGAGTTTCGATGCCAGATCCACAGCCTTGTCCTATGGCAGCCGCTGTATCTATGAACGCCTAGGCCTGTGGCAGGAACTCGGCCCGCTGGCCACGCCCATCAAGAATATTCACGTCTCGGATCGCGGGCACTTTGGCGCGGTACGCATCGACAGCGCCGACATGGGTGTCGAGGCTCTTGGCTATGTGGCAGAAAATCAGCATCTGGGCGTGGTGCTCACTGCTGCGCTGGACCGGGCGCCCAATATCGATTTCCTGTGCCCCGCCGTGATCGATGAGCTGCAGCCGCGCTCTGATGGCATGGGTGTGCGAGTACAGCATGGCCAGTCATCGCGAGCAGGGCTCGCTCCCACACTCACAACCGCTGTCACGGAGATCACTGCAGGTCTCGTGGTGCTGGCGGACGGTGGCAAGTCCATTCTCAGTGAGCGGCTGGGCATCTCTGGCAGCGTGACTCACTATGGGCAG
>CAIRBI010000015.1 GCA_903876785.1 uncultured Gammaproteobacteria bacterium | reverse complement strand
CGTTTGTTGCCGTGTGTGTTGGAAAGCCGCACGCGCACCGTGTTGCCGCCAATGCTGGTGTGCAGTACCAGACGCAAAGTCTGATCGGCAAAGGCATCGGTCAGCGCCTCGGGGGGCAGCATCCCCGGCGGCAACGAGCTGGGGCTGGCGGACCAGGTCGTCACCCAGCGCAGATTCTGCGCGGCCAGTGGCCTGGAGTCCTGTGCAAATAGCGCCGTCGTCGGTGTGCCCAGCAGCAGTGCAGCGGCCGTGATGCTCAGCAGCAACGACAGTGCCAGTGAGCCCATCCGGCGCCGCAGCGACCTGAAGATTGCGCTGCTGTCCTTTTTAATGCACTTGTTATTGTCGTTATGGCGTAGCGAGTGCATATGGAAGTCCCTTGATAAGCGTGTGAGGCGAAAGTAAACCACATCCCGGCAAGAAGCAATCTTGCCCGGGGCAGCCGCGCTGCGGGGGTTCGGGCTTTGCTAACTCTCGCCAAAGAGCTTGCTGCGAAAGGCGAAGGGCTCGAAGACCGTCAGGGTGATTGCCTCCTGCATGATCATAAACTGACCAACCGAGAGCACCGTGTAGCCAATCCGATTGGCCGGCAACTGCAACGGAAGTTTGGATGGTTCATGACTTCGATACCTTGCCTCGCCCTGTCGGCAACGGCGGCAACAAGTCCTGCAGCACCTGCGCCAGGGCCTCGACCGTGCGCTGACGCTCGGCATCCCAGCTCAGGGCGTCCAAGGACCTGGATGATTCATAGAGTGCCGACCACGCCGGATACTCCCGTGCCCGGCGCAGAATGGCGGGGACATCCCCTTTCCAGTGCACAGGGGCGCTCACGGTCGCGACTGAGCTGGCTGCTGTGGATGTAGCTGTGGACGCAGTTGCGGGCGTCGGCGCGAACTCGATCTGCTCAACCGCCGCGTGGCCGCGTGCTTCCAGCGCCTGCAGCAGGAACAGCTGACGGGTGACCAGCACCTGCAAAATGGTGTCGTCGATGCGCAGAAAGCGGCTGCCGGTCACGCTGCCAAGAACCTTCTGGCGCAACGCGCCCCCCAGGCGACGACCGAAACGTCGTGCAGTCTGCAAGCCGCCACCCAGCAAGGCGCCAATCGCCGCCGCCGCGCCCAACGTCGCGCCACCCAGCATCAGATCGACGCCAAACCCGGCCGCTGCACCCGCCGCCGCGCCACCGCTCAGCGATATACCCAGTGCGGTCAGAGTCGCCGGAGCAAACAGATCATCGCGCCAGCGCCCCTCGATCAGCGGCAGACTGCCCGCCTCGAGGTCGTGGCGATTGAAGCGATACAGCCCGAGCAGCGCATCGACGCAGGCCTGTTCTCGATCGAGAATCCGGCGATTGAATTCCGCCAGCGCCTCGGTCAGCACCCCCTGCTCCTCGGCACGCTCGACGCGGGCCTGGCACGCGGCGACATCGATCAGCAGCTCCGCCACCAGTTGCGTGGCGGCCAGACGCCGCTCGCGCGCCTCCTGCTCGTGACCCGCCGCCAGCCGCAACAGCGCCTCGCCTCGCTTGTCCAGCAGCGTCGCCAGCTTCTCGTAAAAGACACGCTCACCCTCGGTCGCGGGCGCCACGGTATCGAAACTCACCTGCACATGCAGACCTAGCCGCGCCAACGCGTCGCGCCAGGCCCGTTCGTCGGCGCGCGGGTCACGCACAAAATTCAACAGCGGCAGGATCGGCACCGCACAATTGGCGAGGATCTCCAGCTCGTCTCGATACTTGGCCAGCACCGGGTCGCGGGCGTCGATCACATAAATGGCAGCGTCGCTCTGCAGCGTCTGCCGCAGCACCTTGGCCTCCTGCTCGAAGCGTCCGGCGGCGGCGGGCGATTGCAGGAATTGCGCGACGCGGGCCGGGCCGTCAAGCCGTCGGCCACCGCCAGCCGCCTGGGCGTCCAGCACTTCCAGCAAGGCGATGGCATCCTCCATGCCCGGCGTATCGTAGAGCTCCACAATCAGCTCCCGCCCCAGATTCAGGCGGGCGCCTTCCACGTGGCGCGTCGTGCTCGGGCGCGGCGAGACTTCACCGAAGCCCGCATCACGCGTCAACGTCCGCAGCAAGGAGGTCTTGCCGGTATTGGTGTGCCCTACTACGGCAATCCGCAAGGGGTCAGTCATGTTGAATCAGCCAGGCGTAAGCCGCGCTCTCCGTTGTCATCAGGCGCTCCGGTCCGAGGCCGATGGCCGCCAGACTGTTGCGCCAGGTTTGTTCGCGATTGGCCGCCGCCGCGAGATCTTCTGCCGTGTCAGGGCTCACCAGCCAGACACGCAGCTCCCCCGCGTGATGAGACACCTCGACCATCCAGCCCAGCGTGCCGCGATCCGGCGAGAGCCGTGCGTCGCAGGCCAGCAAGAGTCTGCCGGGCGGATGGGCAGCCAGCTGAGCCAGCGTTGAGCGGCGCTGTTCGCGGCTTTCCACCACCTCGGTCGCATTGAATCCGCCACTCCCTCCACCGCCACCACTGGCACCGGTGCGCGGTGTCGCCAGACGCGCGGGGGGCCAGAGCAGGTCTCTGCCCAGCTCCAGCCCCAGCAGCACGGCATCATGGTTGCGCGCCCGATGAATCTCGGCCACCTGGGGTGGCAGTGGCATTATCGGCGCCGCGTCCACCACGCCGGGCGAATAAGGCAAGCTGCTGTTCCTGAGCAATTCAGCATAGCCCGGCAGGCTGATATCCAGCGCCAGCCCTGCGCGCAACTGCCAAAGGCGCACGGCGGCGAACATCCATACCAGCAAGCGTGGCAGAAAAGCGTAAACGAGCAGGCCACCAACCAGCCAGG
>CAIRBI010000014.1 GCA_903876785.1 uncultured Gammaproteobacteria bacterium | reverse complement strand
GGCTGGCGTGCTGCGCGAACAGCTGATGGAACACCGCCTGAAATGCGAGGGCGATCTGGTCAAGCGCGAGGCGCTGGCGCAGCAGCTGGTGGACAGTAAATACGATCTGCAGACTGTACTGGCGAACCTGCCAGAAGAGCTGGATCAGGCTACCTGCGAGAATGAACTCGCCGCGATTGCGCAGCGCGTTCAGCGCCTGGGAGCGATCAACCTCGCCGCTATCGACGAATACAAACAGCAGTCCGAGCGCAAAGTGTATCTGGATTCGCAGAACGACGATCTGGAGCGCGCGCTGACGACGCTCGAAAATGCGATCCGCAAGATCGATAAAGAGACTCGCACCCGTTTCAAGGAGACCTTCGACAAGATCAACGCCGGCCTGCAGGAGTTGTTCCCCAAGGTATTCGGTGGCGGGCACGCTTATCTGGACATGACAGGCGAAGACTTGCTGGATACCGGGGTGACGATCATGGCGCGGCCGCCGGGCAAGAAGAACAGCACCATCCACCTGCTTTCCGGTGGTGAGAAGGCCATGACGGCAATTGCGCTGGTTTTCTCGATTTTCCAGCTTAACCCGTCGCCGTTCTGTATGCTGGATGAAGTGGACGCGCCGCTGGACGATGCCAACGTGGGCCGTTATGCGCGACTGGTGAAGGAAATGTCGGAATCTGTGCAATTTGTGTTCATCACCCACAACAAGCTGACCATGGAAATGGCCAATCAGTTGCTGGGCGTGACGATGCATGAACCGGGTGTGTCGCGAATTGTGGCAGTAGACATCGCTGAGGCTGCCGAACTGGCCGCGATGTAATGTGGGAGCGGGCCCGCCCGCGATGCTTGTGACTTTAAAGCCCAATCGCGGGCAGGCCCGCTCCCACAGGGTGGGGCTTTCGTTTGGACACATGTTTGAGTTATAAAACCAACTAAATTAACGCTTTCTGCATTTATTAGGACTGAGTTTTGTTATGGGGCTGCGCGAACTCGTAATACTGGTATTGATCCTGGCCATCGTCGGTGTGATTCTGCGGGGGCTGTATGTCGCCCTCAAGGCTCGCCGCGGGCAGCTGCGCATGGCTCTGGAGAAGAATATCCCCCAGTATGACCCGGAAGAGTTGTCTCTCTCCGAACTGCCGAATGGCGGGGCGCGCATGGTGGAGCGCTCGTTTGCAGAGGTAGTGCGACAGAATTCCGAATTCAGCTCCCGCGATCGCCTTCACAAAGGCCGCTCCGAGCAGGCCATTCCCGTATTGATGGACACCATTACCGATGACGACGACGTCGGGTCTGCGCGTACAGCGCCATCCGCAGTCGCGGGCGCCCGTCAGGCAGCCAGGCAGCGGCACGGCCTCAAGCCCGGCTCCGCACGTCCGCCCCAGAAACCCACGCACCGGCCTATTGATCGTATGGCCGAGCGTCAGCAAATCGCTGCCGCTGCTGTGACTGCGGTCGCCCAGCCAGCACTTTTTGAAACTCCCGTCCAGCCAGCGCTTCAGTCCGATTACGCTGATCCCCTCGACAGTCACGTCTTCCGCGCCGAAGAAGTGGAAGAATCCCGTTACGACGCGCCAGCCTTCGAGAACCCGAGCCTGGCAGCGGCAGCTGCTGATGACGACTATGACGATGTCGAGCAGCGCTACGAAGCGCAGGAAGACGACTACGACGACGAGCTGGAAGATGACGAAGAGCTCTCCGAATTTGAAGAAGAGGCGCAGGCCGATGCAGAACATATTCTTGATGATGACGATACTGAGTCTTTCGAGAGTGTCTATGCCGACGACGCTGACGATTACGATGATGATCTGGAAGCCGATGATGAAGAGCTAGATGATCCCCTTGCATCGCGTTTCGAAGATGAGCTCGACGACGACGAGGAGGACGATGCAGAGGAGATTGGTGACGAAGCGGAGGAGTATCACTACGAGACGGACTTCGCCGATGAGCGCGACGCCAATGACCAGGAGTCTAACGACAACTACGAAGACGATGAAGAGGACGAAGTCGTGGAGCAGAAGACGGGTCCGCGCCGCTGGTTGCAATGGGCGGGAGAGAAGCTCTCTGGAATGACAGCTGCGGCCGCCAGCGAAGGCGAGCGGGATCGTGAAAAGGCCGCCGAAGAACAGGCCCGTGCCCGTGCCGAAATGAACGAGCGCGCAGCGAAGGCGGCATCCAATGCTGCCAGTAAGGCAAACAATAAGGCAGACAACAAAGCCGAGCGCAGAGGGCGCACTGAGCGCGCCGAGCCGGTCTTTGGCGCGGCATCGTTTGATGATGCGCTGCTGGATGACGATCAGGATTATCATGACCGCCGGTCATTCAGTGAGCCAGCGCGCGGGGAACTGAACGCGCAATCGCGGGCGCGGCCCGCTCCCACAGAAACTGTCGCTCAGCGCAAGCAAGTGGAGCCGCTGGACAGGTCGCGTCAGAGCGAGCTGAATCTGGATGCGCCTGAGGAATTGGGCGCCCGATTAAAAGCAGAGTCGAGAGCAGAGTCGAAAAAACCGTCGAAGGAACCTGTCAAGGAACCATCCAAAGAAGCGCCAAGGCACGAGCGAGCCGAAGCCGACGCAGTGCCCGAGTATAGCGAAGTCCTGGTGATCAATGTGGTGGCGAAGCCGGAGCGTGAATTCTCCGGCGTGGATCTGTTGCCTGTGCTGCTGACCAGTGAGCTGCGCTTCGGCGACATGAACATCTTCCACCGTCATATCGACGCCGATTCCCGTAGTCCGGTGTTGTTCAGCGTCGCCAACATTGTCAACCCCGGCACCTTCGATCTCAACCAGATCGACGACTTTGCAACGCGCGGCCTTTGCTTCTTCATGACGCTGCCCAATGTGGCCAACAGCATGCAGGCCTTCGACAAGATGCTGGATGTCGCGCAGCAGGTGAGAATTACGCTTGATGGCGATCTCAAGGACGACAACCGCAGCGTGATGACTGCGCAGACGATTGAGCATTACCGCCAGCGCGTCCGTGACTTTGACCTCAGGCAACTGCGTCAGCACAAATGACCGAGAAAGCACACCCCGGGCAGGACGTCTTGCAGGACCCCGTGCAGGAGCTCGCGCTCCTGCGGACCCAGATTGCCCGTCATGACTACCTCTACCACACCCTTGATGCCCCGGTGATTCCCGATGTGGAATACGACAGGCTGTTCGCACGTCTGGAACAGCTGGAGGCACAACATCCCGAATTGATTACCCCGGATTCACCCACGCAGCGCGTCGGTTCGGCGCCGCTTTCTGGTTTCGTGCAGGTGACTCACGAGATTCCGATGATGTCGCTGGCCAAGGTGTTCGACGCTGCCGATCTGGAGGATTTCGAAGCGCGCATCAAGAAGCGGCTCGATACCCATGCCGACATTTCCTACAGCTGTGAACCCAAGATCGATGGCGTGGCAGTCAGCCTGTTGTACGAAGACGGTGTTCTGACCCGCGCGGCCACCCGGGGCGACGGCATCACCGGTGAGGACATCACTCACAACGTGCGCACCCTGCATGACATTCCGCTGCGGCTGGGTATCTTCCATGAAGGTGGCGCCGCCGTGCCCCGGCGCCTGGAAGTGCGGGGCGAGATCTACATGACGCGCTCCGGTTTCGAGGCCATGAACAGGGATGCTGAAAGCACTGGCGGCAGGACCTTCGTCAACCCACGTAACGCTGCCGCAGGCACTTTGCGGCAACTCGATCCGCGTATTACCGATCAACGCCCCCTGCGGCTGTTTTGTTACAGCGCGGCGGTGCTGGAGGGTGAGGGCGAGAGCCTTTCCGCGACACTCAGCGCGACTTTCAACTTGCTCGAACAGTGGGGGCTGCCGGTAAACCCGCAACGGCGCACTGTTACCGGTGCCCCCGAATGTCTTGCTTACGCACAGACACTGCTGGAGAAACGGCCCGCTCTGGACTACGAGATCGATGGCGCGGTCATCAAGGTTGATCGTCTGCAGCTGCAGGCCGAGCTGGGGTTCAACGCCCGCACACCGCGCTGGGCCATGGCTTACAAATTTCCCGCCGAGGAAGTCTCTACGGTGGTCGAAGGCGTCGATTTTCAGGTGGGCCGCACTGGCACGATTACCCCGGTGGCGCGTTTGCGTCCGGTCTTTGTTGGTGGCGTCACCGTCAGCAACGCCACACTGCACAACATGGCAGAGATCGCCCGGCTGGGGTTGCATGTCGGGGACACTGTCATCATTCGGCGTGCCGGCGACGTGATCCCCAAGGTGGTGAAAGTGACGACCGAGGAGGGTGGTGCGGCTGCTCTGGTGGATGTGACGATGCCGTCTCACTGTCCAGCCTGCGGCTCCGAGGTGGAGCCCGATGGCGATATCCTGTTCCGTTGCAGTGGCGGTCTGGTCTGCCCGGCCCAGCGCAAAGAGGCTGTGCGGCACTTCTGTGCGCGAGGCGCGCTGGATATCGAAGGGCTTGGCGAAAAGCTGGTGGAGCAATTGGTTGACGCCGGACTGGTGCACGATGTCGCCGATGTTTTCCATCTGCGTCGCGAGGAACTCGAAGGCTTGGAGCGCATGGGCGAGAAATCTGCGGGTAATCTGCTGACCGCCATCGACAAGGCCCGCTCTACGACGTTGCCGCGCTTCCTGTTCGGCCTTGGCATTCCTGAGGTGGGCGAGGCGACAGCGCTGGCACTGGTGAATCATTTCGGCATGCTGGACAGGATCATGGCCGCCGATGCGACAGCGCTGGAAGAAGTGGAGGACGTCGGGCCAATCGTCGCCGCGCACGTGCAGCATTTCTTTGCGAATGCGGAGAATCGCGCCGTAGTCGCCAGGCTGCAGCAGAGTGGCGTGCGTTGGAACGAGTCCGAGGTGGCGGCGCAGTCTGATGTCCTCAACGGCCAGATCTTCGTCCTTACCGGCACGCTGGAGGTGATGACCCGTGATGGAGCCAAGGAACGTCTGCAGGCGCTGGGCGCCAAGGTGGCTGGCAGCGTCTCGAAGAAAACGACGTACGTGGTGGCCGGACCCGGCGCCGGCTCGAAGCTGGACAAGGCCCTGGAGCTGGAGATACCCGTGCTGGATGAACAACAGTTCCTGGCCTTCCTGCGGGAGCGTTCTTAACTGTGGGCGATAGCCCTGTGGGAGCGTGCCTGCACGCGATCGAATTTGACAAGC
>CAIRBI010000013.1 GCA_903876785.1 uncultured Gammaproteobacteria bacterium | reverse complement strand
TGTCGTTACCTCCTGTTTTTGCATGAGCCGCTGCCCCTGTGGGAGCTTGCCTGCAAGCGATAGGGGTTATGTTTAGGCATTGAATCGCTTGCGGGCAAGCTCCCACAGGGGAGGCAGGGCCACGTATGCGGAGGATGGTCTATATTGAATTGTGGGGGAGCACAGGAGCAATATCATCAAATTGAACGGGTCCGAAACGCCATTGAGGAGTCTATAAAATGAAAGAGAGCGCCAAGTACGCAAAGATCGTTGAGTGGTCCGACGAGGACCAGCACTACATCGGCTGGGTGCCAGGGCTATTTTACGGCGGCTGCCACGGCGATGATGAACAGGCTGTGTTCGCCGAGTTGTGCGAGATCGTTGAGGAGAATATTGCGCTGTATCACGCAGACGGCGTGCCATTGCCGCCGCCTACGATCAACGGAAACTTGCCGACAGTTTTGCAGGAAAGAGCTGTCGGTTTCTATGGGAGTGCTTCTGACTATGCTCGCGAGGAGGAAGCCGGCGACACTCTCCGCAAGCTGGCTGTGTAGGCCTGCCCGCGATTGCTTTTGATTGTGGCTGTGTCCTTCAATGCCCCATCGCGGGCAGGCCCGCTCCCACAAGCAGGTGGTTAAGCGCCTCGGGCTGGCCATCGTTGGGGGCAGGCGTGATGCCCAGCAGGCGGCACATGAGGTTGTAAAGCTGCACCACTTCGAAGGATTCGACAATCTGGCCAGACGCAAAGGCCGGCCCGCTGGCGATGAACGCCGCGTGCATGTCGCGCTCCTGGGGTGAGTAGCCGTGGTTGGCAGCCGGACCGTTGAAGGGCACCGCGCGCTTGGACACCAGCCAGCCATTGTCCGGCATCAGAATGAGGTCAGGTGCACGCTCGGGATGGTCTTGATGAAACCATTCCGGGAACTGTGCCTGCCGGTACACACTGAGATGCGGATGTGCCAATGCCAGCGCCTGATACAGAGATTCGACTGCGCTCGCTTCGCCATGGAAACCCGCAAACACCGCGTTGCCCTGGCGCTCGCCGCTAAGCTGCGGGCTGAACAAATTGCTGAAGCCAGCACCGAGGTCGGCGTAGTCGTCCAGGTAGATGATGCGCTCTGCCGAGAGATTGGTCATGCCATGGTCGCCGACCACCACAAGATTGATCTGATCGCGCAGGCCGCGCTGTGTCAGCCCTTCCAGCAACGCGCCCAGCGTGGCATCCAATGCCGTAAGGGCGGCCGCTTCTTCGGGACTGTCGACGCCGTACTCGTGGCTGGCGGAGTCCACCGCTTCGAAATAGACACTGAGAAAACGCGGGCGCTCAGCGGCGGGCAGATCGAGCCACGCCAGCACCTGCGCGACGCGCTCCTCGTTCGGCACGCTGTCGTCGAAAGGATGCCAGTAGCTGGGGCGCCGACCGCCATTCTCCACGCCGGAACCTACCCAGAACATAGTGGCAGCACGCACTCCCTGAGCCTCGGCGGTGCTCCAGATGGGCTCGCCTTCAAACCAGCGGGCATCGTCCTGATTGCTCATGCGGAAGGTTGTCTCCAGCACTTCGTCATAGGTGGTGTTGTCCAGAACGCCGTTATGCTCCGGGTACAATCCGGTGGCGATGGCGTAAAAATTCGGGAAGGTTTTGGAAGGCATCACGGGAATAAGCCCCTGCGCCCGCACACCCTCCTGCGCCAGGCGGCGCAGGTTGGGAGCGGGATGGCGATCGATGATGTCCCAGCGCAGGCCATCAATGCCGATCAGCAGCAGAGGAGCGGACGGATTCTGCTGCCCGAAGGCAGCAGGCGAAATCCACCAGCACAGGCATACCAACATGCCGAGCAGGGACCGCTTAGAAATCAAACTGCACCCCCATGCGGATCTGCCAGAGTGATTCATTCTCGCGCAGATCGGTCACGCTCAGCTGATTGAAGCGCTCGAACACATACTGCCCCTGCTTGTTGAGCGAGGAGGTCACCACATCCGGCGAGAAGAACTCGGCATCGTGCTGGTGCCCCCAATCATCGTGCATGAGGTTGAGCAGGTTGTAGACCTTCAGATAGACCTTGGCTTTGCTGTCCGAGAAGAAAGTTGGCAGCTCCTGGTCAATCCGCAGATCAAGACGCGATGTCCACTTGGCGTACTCGTCGTTACGAGTCGTGAAGCCTTGATCGAGGCCACGCGATTCAACAAACGCAGAGAATGCCGCCACGTTGAAGTTCGGACCCACCACGACATTCTGATCACCCGGCCCCGGAACGTAGAGCAGATGGCGGCGGTTGCTGGTGTTAGTGCCTTCCAGGCCAAGACTGCTCATCACGTAGCTCTGCGGCTGCCCCTGGCTGCGGAACCACTGCGCCGTGACGCGGGTTTCGTGGCCAGCAAAAAATTCCTTGCCGTAACTCACGCGGGCGGTGAAGCGATGTGGCACTTCGTAGTTGGAGGTGCCCACCTCTGGGTTATTGAGGTCGTACAGTGCCAGGTTGCTGAAGTTCGAAGAGGCCACGGCAGAGGTCATCGGGCTGATATCTTCGGCGGCGGTAAACGCATAGCCGAAGTTCCAGTCCAGACCCCAGTCGTAACTATCGCTCGCTACCAGTGACAGCGAGTGGCTCTCGGGTTTCTCGCCGGAATTGGTGAGCATCAGGTTGCCCTGTCCACGCACGTTGCCGTAAATCGGCTGTCCGGCGCGTGTGGTGCCGATGATGCTCTGGGCAACATCGACATAGAACGCCGGGTTCTGCTGCTGCGAGTAGAGATAGTCGCCTTCCAGCAAGACGCCGCTGGGCAATTCCCAGGTGGCACCAAGGGCCATTTTCCATTCAGAAGGCTGCTCGTAGTCCGGGTCAATGAGGACAATAAAACTATTAGAGGCATTGGCAGCCGTGGTCGCCGTCACCTGATCTCTGAGCGCCTGCGGGACATCGTAGCCGGGACGCATGGCGCCACTGAGCGGGATGCCGCCGAGGATCGATTTGTTGCTGTTGTTGCGGTCGCGCAACTGCACGTTGGACAGCCCGTCATTGCTCCAGGCATTCGAGAGCCAGACGTTCGGGTTGCCACCGGAGTACAGGCCCAGACCACCACGGACGGTGAGATTGTCCCGCGCTTCCCAGGTGATACCGAGGCGCGGCATCAGCAGGTCGAGGCCGTCGATGTTGGTGTCATTGCGCAGACCGTTGTTCAAGGTCGTGAATGCAGCGTTGTAGCGCGGACTGTCACTGCTGGTGAACCAGTCGTAACGCAGGCCCGCAACCACAGTCAATGCCTGATCTGGCAGCAGCCATTCGTCCTGCAGATAAGCGGTGTTGAGTTGATTCTCAAAGCTCGCCGCCGCATCGGCAGCATTGTTGGTGCCTCCGCCGCTGCCGTAATAGATGTCATCCGCAATGCCCAGTTCGAAATTATCGATACCGGTAAGCTCGCAGCCTGGGTCAGTCAACCGGCCGCTGGCGCTGAGGCTTGTGCAGCGCGCTGGGTTGTTGGCCGAGAGATCTGCGAAGAAGTATTCGCCGCCGCGTGCGTGCTGCACGAACTGATTGAATATCTGCAGGTCCTCGCGCTCGAAGCCCGTGGTGATGACATGATCCTGATAGAGATACTGAGCGGTCAGCTTCATGAAATCCGATGCGGTATTCAGGTTATTGGCCTGGCGGGAGTCATCTGCTCCCAGAAACACCGTGTTGCCGCCCATCGCGATGCGCATTTCGGCCATGTCTTTCGGGCCGACAGTGACCTGCGAATCGTCCATGGTGTTGCGACTGATGAAGACGTCGGTAGAGAATGCGTCGCTCCACTGCGAGGAGAGCTTCAGCGTAGTAGTCTCTGAAATGGCGCCTTTCTGATAGAAGTGATTCGCGAAGGCGTACTGATTGCTGCTGGAATCCGAGGCGCGATCCTCCACTCCGTCGTAGGAGTTGTAGATCAATGCAGCGTCGTGGCGGTCGCTGATGTTCCAGTCAAGACGCAGCATGTATTTCTCTTCGGTCTGCAGACCATTGCTGGCCTGACCACCCGCATCGTACTTGTACACTCGATTGGCGATATCGTTGATGCGCGTGTAATCGGCAGCACTGAACCAGGGGCGCTCGATACCATTGCCGGAACCGGCATAGCCCTGGGCGATGAATTCCGGCTCCTCGGTCTCCTCAAACGCGCCATAAACAAACAGACGATCCTGCAGCAGCGGGCCGCCAAGACTGAAGCCACGCTTTTCCTCGGTGAAATCGGCAGACTTGAATTTTTGTGACTTGTTATCCACGCGCAGGGAGTCGCCGCGCAGGTCCTGATCGGTGTATTCGAAGAAGGCGCTGCCGGTCCACTCGTTGCTTCCTGACTTCGTGACGGCGTTGACGTTACAGGCGGTAAAGCCGCCGTAAGTCACGTCGAAAGGAGCCAGTTCGACGGCAACCTGGGCGATGCCTTCAAATGGGAAGGGCATGCCGGTCGCGGTGGAGTAGCCGTTGTCATTGAGGCCGAAGCGGTCATTCTGGCTGACGCCGTCCAGGCTGATGCTGTTGAAGCGCGGGTGTTTGCCGACACAGTTCACCGCTGAGTTGGTGTCGATGTTCATGCGCGGGTCGTAGGCAAACACATCCTTGATGTCACGGTCGAAGGCGACTGCAGTTTCCAGGTCGAAAGCGGAAAATGTGGCAGCGGGGCCAGATGCCACATCTACCATGCTGCCTACATCGGCGAGCACGATGATTTCTTCGATCTGATTGGCACGGTCCAGCGCCACACTCAGGCTGTAGATGTCGCCGAGAGAAATGGAATCAACCACCACCGACTTGCTGCCGTTGATGGTGACCCGGTAAGGGCCGCCTACCGGCAGGTTGGTCGCGTAGAAAGTGCCGGTAGCATTGGACTGCAGGGTGCGGACAGAGCCAGTACGCGTGTCTTCAATGACGACTGCGGCATTCGCCCACGGGTTGCCCTGCGCGTCGCTGATGCGGCCGCGAATGGAGGAAGTCGTGTCCTGCGCCAGAGCGGTGCCGGAGAGGCCCAGCCCCACCAGAATGGAAGTAACGAGCAGTTTTCTGGAAATCGTAGAGAGCTTCATGGCCCACCTCTTACTGGAATTGACGTAAGTGGCCCACGATAGGGAGAGCGTTTGACAGGGGTGTGAATGCTGGATTGCAGTTTCGTGAAGGTTTTCTTTCAGTTAGTGGTGCTGTCGCGGTCAGATCACCGCATGGCGCACCTTCGCCGACACCCATTCGGAAACGATAACCGTGCTGAAGATCAGCACGAACACGGTGGCGACCTGGCCCCAGGCGAGATTGTTGATCGCCGCGTTCATCTGCAGACCGATCCCGCCAGCGCCCACCAGACCCAGCGTGGTGGATTCGCGGATGTTGATGTCCCAGCGATAGACGGTGATGCCGGCGAACGCGGGCATGATCTGCGGCAGCACCGACCAAGCGAGCACCTGCATGTTGCCCGCGCCGGTGGAAGTGATTGCCTCGACGGGCGTCGGCTGAATCTCTTCGATGGCCTCATACAGCAGCTTGCCGACAAAGCCGATGGAGCGCAGCGCGATGGCGATCATCCCTGCGAGCAGGCCGGGGCCGATCATGGTGACGAGCAGAATCGCCCATATGAGCGCGTTAATGGAACGCGAACTGACGATGACGCCGAGCGCGAATGCACGCAGCGCCGGATGCGGTGTGGTGTTGCGCGCGGCGAGAAAGGCCAGCGGAAAGGCGATGATGGTGCCGAGGATGGTGCCGACAGTGGCGATGTTGATGGTGTCCCACAGCGGCAACATGAGCGAGCCGGTGATCGACCAGTCCGGCGGTACCATGCGGCCGATGAGACTCGCGGCCTGCACGTGGGCGTCGGTGAGGAACTCCCAAATGGTGTTGTCGGAGATGACCTTGAAGCACAACAGAAACAGCATCACGCCGAGGAACCAGCCGAGCCAGATGGCATACTGCTGCCGTGGCGTGCGCTGCATCCAGATGGGTTGGTTATCGGTGTACTTTACTGGCATAAATATCTCATTTTTCTCTACATTAACTTCAACACAACACCCTGTGGGAGCGAGCCTGCTCGCGATTGAATTCAACGCTGTATTAATCGCGAGCAGGCTCGCTCCCACAGGTTACGCTGTCCACTTGCGCACATAGCCAGACAGATACTCACTCATCAGCACAATCGCGATGATGATGAGCAGCACCGCCGCCGAGGTGTCGTAGTCATAACGGTTGATAGATGTGTTCAGCGTGGCACCAATGCCACCGGCGCCGACGATGCCGATCACCGCCGACTCGCGAAAATTGATGTCGAGGCGGTACAGCGATAGCCCAATCAGCCTCGGCATCACTTGCGGCTGCACCGCGTAGTTGATCCATTGCAGCCAACTGGCACCTGTGGCGCGAATCGCTTCCATCGGTTCGTTCTGCGCGTCCTCGATATCTTCCGCCAGCAACTTCGCCATGAAACCAATCGTCGCAAACGCGAGTGTGAACACGCCAGCCAGTGGGCCGAATCCAAACATCGCCACGAACAGAATTGCGATGATGATTTCCTGAAAGGTGCGCGACAGCGCGATGAGTGTGCGACAGAAAAAGTACACGGGGCGCGGGGCGATATTGCGCGCGGCACCGAGGCCGACGGGGATGGCGAGTGCGATGCCGATGACGGTGGCGACGAAAGTCATCGTGAGGCTTTCACGCAGACCAACGGCGATCTCGCCGCCGCGCGTGACGAAGTCCGGTGTGAAGAAAGAGCCGACGAAATTGAGGCCGCGATCGAAGCCCTGCGCAACGCGCGCCCAGTTGATGTCGACGCTGTAGTAAACGAGCACGATGTAGGTCAGCGCCGCGAGATTCAGCCCCCAGCGCAACTTCCTGCTGCTGATCAACGGCAGTGGGCGCCAGCTGCCCTTCTTTGCAGCCGCGATGCGCGCGGGGTCAAGCTGCGCGGCCGACGCGCTGGCGGATGTGTCGAGGGACGAGCTCACGGATGTCCCCCGAGCAGCGCCGCTTCGACATCCTTGCGTGCATCAGTGGCCGCATGCTCGTCTTCTTTCTGCACCGCAGTCCAATCTTCTTCGCCGTAAATCGTGGTAAGAATCTCCGGCGTGAGTCCCGTGGGCGGGCCGTCGTACACAACCACTCCGGCACGCAAACCGACGACACGGTGCACGAATTGTTGTGCGAGCGCGACGTCATGAATGTTGATGACTGTCGCGAGATTCTGCTCGGCGCACAGCTCGCAGATCAGCCGCATGATCTGCCGCGACGTCTTCGGATCGAGGCTGGCGGTGGGCTCGTCGACCAGCAACAATTTCGGATTCTGCATGAGCGCCCGCGCGATGCCGACGCGCTGTTTCTGCCCGCCGGAGAGCGCATCGCCGCGTTTGTCGATCATCGTTTCGAGGCCGACACGTTCGAGTATTTTGAAAGCCTGCTGAACATCGCTCTGCGGAAATTTGCGAAAGAAACTGCGCCAGAAACCGACGTAGGCGAGGCGCCCCGAGAGCACGTTCTCCATCACCGAGAGGCGTTCCACGAGCGCGTAATTCTGGAAAATCATGCCGATCTGCCGCCGCGCGTGGCGCAGACGGTTGCCGCGCACGCGCGTGATGTCTTCGCCGTCGAGATGGATGCTGCCAGAGGTGGGCTCGACGAGACGATTGACGCAGCGTATCAGCGTGCTCTTGCCCGCACCCGAGGGGCCGATCAGCGCCAGCACCTGACCGGCGGGCACGACGAGGTCGACGCTGTCGAGCGCGAGGTCGCCGGTGGCGTAGCGTTTGGTCAAGCCTTTCAGTGCGAGCATGCAAACCTCAATTTTTGTTATTGCTTACTGTTGTTGCTTACTGTTGTTGCTTACTGTTGTTGCTGTTGTGGGAGCGGGCCTTGCCCGCGATTGCTTGACACTAAACATCAATCGCGGGCAGGCCCGCTCCCACGGGAATAGTCAGTCGCAGTTATAGACCGTGTTGGTGGCCTCATCAATCTGCCGCACCACCGACCAGTGTTCCTGATAGGTGATCGGCAGAAACTGTTCCATCGCCGCATCGGCGAATTCACGCTGCAGCTCGGTGCCTTCCCAGTCAAACGTAAAGAATGCCTCACGCACCTTTGCCGCGAGATCCGGGTGCAGATCGTGCGCAACGCCATAGCCGGTGGTGGGGAAGGAATCAGATTTGTAGATCGTCGTGTATTGCTCGGCGCGCACCACGTCGCGGGCGATCATGCGATACAGCACTTCGTTGGCAATCGCCGCCGCGTCGTAGTCCTTGTTCACCACGCCGAGGATGGAGTTGTCGTGGCTGCCTGAATAAGCTGTTTTGTAGTCACGATTTGCCGCCAGCCCGAACTCGGATTCCAGCAGGGACGAAGGTGCCTTGAATCCCGAATTGGAGGTGGGTGCGGTGAAAGCGAGTGTCCGGCCGGCCAGATCGGGAATCGTGGTGATGCCGCTCCCGGGCCAGGTGATGATCTCCATCTGGTAACCATAACTGCCGTCCTTCGCCGCCATCATCGTGAAGGGCACGAAGCCGACACAGTTCACGGCGATGGGCGTGGAGCCGGTGTTGAAGCCCGCGACATGCAGGCGCCCGGCGCGCATCGCTTCGAGCTGCGCCGCGTTGGACTGCACCGGGAAGAAGCGCACTTCCTTGCCGGTGAGAGTTTCCAGATGGTGGATGAATTCGTCCCATACCTGCGAGTACATGGCGGGGTCTTCGACGGGCGTGTAGGCAAAGATGAGGACGCGCGGGTCGCGCCAGCGTTCGGGATCGGTCGGCAGATCAGCCACGAGGTCGCCGTTGGCGTCCTGATAGCGGGGGGAAAGTTCTACCGAGGGATCTGCTGCTTGCAGATTCGGGAGCTGGCACAGCAGCAGAGCGAGCACCCACACCCTGTGGGAGCGGGCCTTGCCCGCGATCAATCGCAGTGCAAAACCC
>CAIRBI010000012.1 GCA_903876785.1 uncultured Gammaproteobacteria bacterium | reverse complement strand
GCCTTCATGCAGGATGTGCGCTCCTCTGCTGGCGCCATGGGACTGATGCAGCTGATGCCCGCCACGGCCCAGCAGACTGCCAAGGGCGCGGGCATGCAGATCACCAATCAGGATCTGTTCCGCCCCGAGGTCAACCTCCAGCTCGGCAGTCGCTACCTGTCACAGCTGATGGAACAGTTCGACGACAACCGCATCCTCGCCGCCGCCGCTTACAACGCAGGCCCCAACCGTGTGAAGCGCTGGCTGGAGGAAACGGGCGAGACACCGGTACCGCTGGATATCTGGATCGAAACCATTCCCTTCGGCGAGACGCGCGGCTATGTGCAGAACGTGCTGACCTACTCGGTGATTTATGGGTATCGGATGGGTCGCGCGATCGAGCTGTTGACTGATGATGAGGCGGGGGGCGTTTAGCCGCACTCAGTCTCGTTGCTGAATGCGGTTCGTGAGTTCATCTCAAGAAGCCTTGTCGCGACCCTTGATGGCGGCAAAGCACCATTCAATTCCATTCACCACACCTCGCGCCATCACCAGAAAGCCGAGCTTGAAGCGCTCGCCGACGCTCAACGTGTCGACGGCATTCAGGTGCCGCATGTGGCGGTTGAACCACGGCTGGTTGTGAGCATACGCAGCCGCACGGCGTGATATCCGCGTCAGCACATAGACGGCCAGAAGCAGGAACACGATGCCGGGAATGATCGGCAGGATCAGGCCCACCAGACCAATCAGCAGAAAACCGACGACAAGAATGAGCCCGAGAACTTTGTAGACCAGAGGCAGCGGGCGAAAACGCGGACGGGAAAGATGCACAGGGAAACTCCTCTTGGCTGTTGCTGAACTCGCGGTGATGTTCAAGCCACTATGCAGCCCTTGTGCCATGCTTCAATGCGTTGTATTTCCTTGGATATTTTGGAATGTGCCAAGTGCCTGCTGGCGTGAACCGGCAGAAACTGGTCAAGGGAACCACTCCGGTTAGAAATAAAAAAGGGGCCATCGCGGCCCCTTTCTCTGTCTCTCAACGTCCGTCAACCACCTGCGAACAGGCGCGCTGACCGATTACTTCGAGTACTTGGTGTACGCCCCACCAGCCTGACTCAGCGAGTTCGGGCCTTCGGCGGCAAACACTGTCCCGTCTGCATCCACAGCGACGCCTTCGCCAGCCGTACCCTGATACACGCGGTCTTCACGCTCGAACGGAGGAATCATCGCGGTGACGACATCGCTGTCGATGTGGCCGATGCGGACGCCATTGCGCCAGCCTGGGTGACCCGTCGGGCTGGACTCGGAGTCGATCGCATACAGCATGTCGTCTTCAGTGATGAAGATGCCGCTGATACGGCTGAACTGGTAACGTGATTCGAGGTAGTTGCCGTCCTGGTCGAAGATCTCGATGCGGTGGTTACCACGGTCGGCCACCCAGAGACGGCCGCGTGAGTCGAACTCCATCGCGTGTGGAGTACGGAACTCGCCGTGACGCACCCCGATATCGCCCCACTGTTTGATGAACGTGCCATCCGGCGCGAACTTCATGATGCGCGAAGTCTCGCCATTGGCTTTACCCTCGGCAATCGCTGCATTGGTGATCATGCCCTGAGCGTTGTGGCCGTCAGACACATAGATGCTGCCATCAGGACCGACAATCACATCGTTCGGCTGATTGAAGTGGGCGCTGTCGTTGCCGGTCTGGCCGGGCGTTCCCAGGCTCAGCAGCAACTCGCCGGTCGGGCTGAACTTGTGCACCTGCTGACCCTTGGTGCTGTCAGCGTTGGTAGCGAAGTCGGTAACCCAAACGTTGCTCTCGGAATCCACATGGATGCCGTGCGGAGTCACCATGACGCCAGCGCCGAAATTGGCGATAACGGCACCGGTGGCACGGTCAAACTTGAAGATCGGGTCGACAACATTGGTATCGCAAGTCACTGGAGCACCGGCGCCGAAGCTGCCTGCGCCGCAACGCTCGTAGGCCCAGACCTGGCCATCATTCGGGTCGATGTCGATACCGGCTGTCGAACCCCAGGTGCGGCCTGCTGGCAGTGCACCCCAGTTCTGAGTCACAACAGGGTTTGGATTGGGCATGCCTTCGCCGGTGATGTTGTTGCCGGCTGGAGCTGCAGGCGCGGCCATCGGAGCAGGTGCAGCCGCTGCAGCAGGCGCTGGAGCAGCAGAAGCGGTTGGTGCAGCGGGCTCACTGCAGGCAGCGAGCAAGGCGCTCGCACAGGCAATGGCGGTCACAAGCAGTTTTTTTGAGGGTCTCATAAGGGCTCCTTCGTGCAGTTGTTATGGAATTCAAGCGGTGCGAACAGTTGCCAGAGCGTAACGGCTGGGGGCGAGCATAAAAGCTATTACGCATGAAGTCCAATCAGGCAGGTCGATAGGGCCGTTTGGTTACCATGCTGTACAAATGCTCCTGGATAAGTACAATATCCTGTACATGTACTGGAGGGCCTTATGGATACCGTAACCTACACCACTGCTCGCGCCAACCTCGCTTCTACTATGAACCGGGTCTGCGAAGACCATGAGCCCTTGATCATCACCCGCAACAGTGCACAATCCGTGGTGATGATGTCCCTGGAAGACTACAAAGCGCTGGAGGAAACGGCTTATCTCTTGCGCAGCCCGGTCAACGCTCAGCGACTTCTCGCCTCTGTCGCCCAACTCGAAGCCGGTCTGGGTAAGGAGCAGGGTCTCATTGAATGAAGCTGATCTTCTCCGAGCAGGCCTGGGAGGACTATTTGTATTGGCAGAAAGCCGATACGAAAATTCTTGTGCGCATCAACAATCTGATCAAGGAAGTTGCCCGCCAACCCTTTACCGGGACCGGCAAGCCGGAAGCACTTCGGCATGCACTGGCTGGCTACTGGTCGCGACGCATTACCGATGAACACCGCTTTGTTTACAAGGTCCATGAAAATGCTTTGTTGATCGCGCAATTGCGCTACCACTACAGCACACGCTGAGCCTGGTGTAATCTCCGCTCAGCTCCGTCAGTGTCAACCCTCTCAATTCACGGAATCACCGCATGCGTCCTCGCAAACCGCTCTACATCTCCTACGCCGGCCCCACGCTGCTCGAAACGCCGCTGTTGAACAAGGGCTCCGCGTTCACCGAGGATGAGCGGCGCGCCTTCAACCTGCTGGGCCTGCTGCCGCCGCGCTATGAAACCATCGAAGAGCAGGTCGAGCGCGCCTACCGGCAGTACCGCAGTTTCGAGCTGCCGATCAACCAGCACATCTACCTGCGCGCCATGCAGGACACCAACGAGACGCTGTTCTACCGCCTCGTCAGCGAACATCTTGTGGAGATGCTGCCGATCATCTACACCCCGACCGTGGGCGATGCCTGCGAACATTTCTCTGACATCTACCGCCGCGCCCGGGGCCTGTTCATCTCCTTTGAAGAGCAGGAGTTCATGAGCGACATCCTGCAGAGCGTGACCAAAGATCTGGTCAAGGTGATCGTGGTGACCGACGGCGAACGCGTGCTGGGGCTCGGCGACCAGGGCATCGGGGGCATGGGCATCACCATCGGCAAGCTGTCCATCTACACGGCCGGCGGTGGTGTCAGCCCTGCTTACACACTGCCGGTGGCGCTGGACGTGGGCACCAACAACCAGACCTTGCTGGACGACCCGATGTACATGGGCCGTCGTCATCCGCGCGTTGCCCGTGAGGATTACGACGCCTTCGTGGACCAGTTCATCAACGCCGCGCAGGAGCGCTGGCCGGGCGTGCTGATCCAGTTCGAGGACTTCGCACAGCCCAATGCCATGCCGATTCTGCAGCGCCACCGCCACCGCGTGTGCTGCTTCAACGACGACATACAGGGCACGGCAGCGGTAACACTGGGCACTTTGCTGGCGGCCAGCCGCAAGAAAGGCGAAAGACTGCGGGACCAGAGGATCGCGTTCGTCGGCGCGGGTTCGGCAGGTTGCGGCATCGCAGAGCTGATCATCAGCGCCATGATCACGCAGGGGCTGGACGAAGCTCAGGCCCGCGCCCAGATCTTCATGGTTGATCGCTTCGGTCTGCTGACCGAGGGGATGGAGGACGCCATCGAAGGCATGATGGATTTCCAGAAGCGGCTGTTGCAGCGCAAAGCGGCTCTCGCCAACTGGAAGATCGCAGCAGGCAACCACTACGCCAGCCTGCTCGACGTGGTGAACAATGCGCAGCCGACGGTGCTGGTCGGCGTCTCCGGCAAGCCCGGTCTGTTTACCGAGACCATCATCCGGCAGATGCACGCCACCTGCCCCTGCCCGATCATCCTGCCGCTGAGCAATCCGTCGCGTCTTGTCGAAGCGCACCCGGCGCAGGTTCTGGAGTGGACCAGCGGCGAGGCCATCGTCGCCACCGGCAGCCCGTTCGGCAGCGTGGATTCCGGCGGCAAGACCTACAACATCGCCCAGTGCAACAACAGCTACATCTTCCCAGGTATCGGCCTAGGCGTGATCGCCGCCAAAGCCAATCGCGTCACGGACGAAATGCTGATGGTGGCGAGCATCACGCTGTCCGAGTGCGCGCCGCTGTCAGACGAGAGGACCGCATCAATTCTGCCGCCACTGACGGCCCTGCCACAGATCAGCCGCCAGATCGCCTTTGCCATCGCCAAAACCGCGATGAGCCAGGGCCATGCGTCACTGAAAACAGACGAGGAATTGCGCGAAGCGATCGAGCGCAACTTCTGGACGCCCGAGTACCGGGAGTATCGGAGGATTGCGTCGCGGGCGAGGTGATCGAGCGGGCGCCTTTCCCATTCTTGACCTAAACTCTGAAGACTAGCTTCAGAAGCTTGACATGTATAAGTACTTGTACAAGCATAAGGACATGGTCATGGAAATCGAAAAGGAAATTCGATG
>CAIRBI010000011.1 GCA_903876785.1 uncultured Gammaproteobacteria bacterium | reverse complement strand
GCGCACCGCACGCCGGAAAAGCTGTTTCAATTTGCTTCTGAGGCTGCGGGGGCCGGCATCCAGGTGATCATCGCCGGGGCCGGCGGTGCGGCCCATCTGCCAGGCATGGTGGCCGCCTGTACGCCACTGCCCGTGCTCGGCGTTCCGGTGCAGAGCATGGCTTTGAACGGGCTGGACAGTCTGTTGTCCATCGTGCAGATGCCGCGTGGCGTTGCGGTTGGCACGCTGGCGATTGGTGCGGCGGGAGCGGCGAATGCCGGTTTGCTGGCGGCGCAGATTCTGGCGCTGCAGGATGCTGAACTGCGCACGCGCCTGGATGCCTGGCGCGAGCAGCAGACTGCCCGGGTGCTGGATGATCGCGAGCCTTTGGTGGTCAATCCATCGGTCGTCAATCCATTGGTGGCCAATGCATTGGCGACAAGATCGTGAGTCAGGTCTATGTGCTGGGCGACGGACAACTGGGAGGCATGCTGCGCGACGCTGGACGCCGCCTCGGGTTGTCGGTTGAGATATTCAATCCCGAGTTGCCGGAGGCGTCCGTGGACCTGCGTGCCCACGATCGTCCCATCATCACCGCCGAGCGTGAGCACTGGCCGGACAACGCCCTCACGCGCTTGCTGCAGGACCAGCCCGGCTGGCTGAACGCGGCCGCATTCGCTGCGCTCGCGGACCGGCAGTGGCAGAAGGTTCTGTTGGATGCCCTGCACCTGCCGACAGCGCCGTGGTGTCCCTTAGGCGTCGAGACTGACCTCGACTCTCTGCGAGTCACTCTTGGTGGAGAGTTTCTGCTCAAGCGTCGCCGCGGGGGTTACGATGGCCGGGGTCAGTGGCGCTCGCAGGCGGCTGATCCGGGCGGTATGCCGGACTGTATGCCGGACTGGCGCAATGAGGCGATAGCCGAGCGCTGCATAGACTTCTCCACGGAGCTCTCACTGATCGGCGCGCGTGACGCCGAGGGGAATATGGTCTTTTATGAGCTGACGGAGAATTTTCATGCCGATGGCATTTTGCAGATCAGTGTCATGCAACCCGGGCGCTATGCCCGCTGGCAGCGCAAGGCGCAGCTCTACCACGCACGCCTGATGTCGCACTTGCAGTATCAGGGCGTGCTGGCGATTGAATTCTTTCTGACGGACACAGGGCTGCTCATCAACGAAGTGGCGCCACGAGTGCACAATTCGGGTCACTGGACACTGGCCGGCGCCTCGATCGATCAGTTTGAAATGCACCTGCGCGCGATCACTGGTCTGCCGCTGGTGACACCGACGCAGCCGGGGTGCAGCGTCATGGTGAATCTCATCGGAAGTGAGGTAGACCCCGCCTGTCTGGCACTGCCCGGCACAAAGCTGCACTGGTACGGCAAACAGGTGCGTGCAGGACGCAAACTGGGGCATCTGAATTTCTTCCATCCGGACAGACGACAGGCCGCCGAATGGCTGCGCCGCCTGCCACTGGATGCCGCGTTCGAGGAGAGTCGCCAGCGTGCACTCCGCACCTTGGCTGTCAACATTCGTTAGCAATTCCTGACGTGCATCAAACGAACTATTGGAATTGTGAACTGCGTTGAGATATGCGGTTGTGCTTTTGCTATTGGCGGGTGGAAGTTTATTATCGGCTGCCACGGAGGAGTCCGGCATGCGCCAGCTAAATTCACGCTGTCGTGTCAACGATTAACGGCGCACTGCGTTGCTAGTTTGATATCGGCGTGTTTTCATCGGCGTCGTGTTTCTACCAACAACGCAGTCATATCAACAAGCAGAGAGCCGCGCATGGGCGACATTGCAACGCATAGCCAGACGCTTCGCCAGACGTTTCGCCAGAATAGCGGGCGCTGGAGTTCGCACGGACGCACGTGGTTGAGCTCGGGCAATGTGCTGAGCCTGATCATGAGCTTCACGCTCTTCGCCCTTTCTGCACTTTTTGCACTTTCTGCAATATCCCCACAATCCGCTCACGCCGCCACCGGTGCTGATTCAACCCCCGTCTTCGCGCACCCCGCGCTGACGATTCCCCGCATCGACGTGCAGGGTTACGGCTCGCTCAATCTCAGCCTGGTGCTGGAGAGCGAGGCTTCGATGACCTTCAGGATCGCCTCGGCCGCTCCGGCTGCGGCAGGTCTGACCCCAGGCGCGACCTACAACCTGCAGACGCAGGAGCTGACGATTCCAACGCTGCGGGTTGGCAGTCAGTTCTACAGCGCACAGCTGCGCTTCATCAGTGCCGACCGTCTGCAACTCGTTTCGACGACTGCGGTGGTGCTGCCGGGCCAGACCTCTTATCAGCAATTGTGTGCCAACTGCCACGGCACGGATGGACTCGGCGGCTCGGTCGGCGTGTCGCTGAAGAATTGCAGCAACTGCAGTGCCCTCGATGTGCTGGGCACGCGCATCAACAACACCATGCCGCTCGGCAATCCGTCCGCCTGCATTGGCACCTGTGCCAGCGACGTTGCCTCCTACATCCTCACCGCCTTCAATGCCAGCGCAAGTCAGCAGACAGGGCAGGCGCTGGCAGCCATCGAGCCGCTGTCGCTGGATGCCACGCTGCGTAACGCGGCACTGCATCTGGTCGGGCGTCTGCCCGCCACCGCCGAAGTGGCGCTGGTCACGCAGAAGGGCGAGGCGGGGCTGCGGCAGGCGCTGGACGGCATGCTGGAGGAAGATGCCTTCTACGCGCGCCTGGCGGAAATCTTCAACGATGTGCTGCATACCAATCGCTACCTTTCTACCAACGGCGCGGAGGCGGCCATCGGGCTGATGCGGCGTTTCCCGACTTCACGCTGGTTTGATCCCGGGGTCGACCTGCGCGGCAGCGACTTCACGGTCAACCGCACCACCACCAACAACAGCGTCGCGACGGAGCCGTTGGAGTTGATCGAGTACGTGGTCAGAAACAACAAGCCGATGACCGAAATCCTCACGGCCAATTACTTCATGGTCAACGGTTACTCCGCGAAGAGCTACGGCCTCACCGGCATCAATTTCACCAATGAGTGGGACCCGAACGAGTTCCGTCCCGCGGTGCTGCCCGGCACGCCGCATGCCGGTATCCTCAGTTCGCTGATGTTTCTGAACCGCTACCCGACCAGTGCGACCAATCGCAACCGTGGGCGTTCGCGGCTGGTGTATGACGTGTTTCTCGATGTCGACATTCTCGCGCTGGATGGTGTGCGGCCCGATGGCAGTGCGGTGGACATCAGCAGCGACGCGCCGACGATGGAGAACCCGGACTGCGTCAAGTGCCACACTCTGCTTGACCCCGTCGCTTCCTCGTTCCAGAACTGGAACCTGCGTGGCACTTTTGCGCCGCCCCGCACCTGGTACACCGATATGTTCCAGGCCGGCTTTGCGGGCGTCTCGGCACCGCCGCGCAGCAGTGGCGATTCTCTGCAATGGCTGACTAAACAGATCGTCGCGGACCCGCGCTTCGATGACGCCATGGTGCGCATCATGTACACGGGACTGACTGGCCACGAGCCACTTGATGGACCAGCGGCGGGCGCGCCACAGGCCCAGACAGATGCTTATCTCGCCGAGTCCACGCATCTGGATTACATCAAGGCAAAGTATGTCGGCGCGAATCGCAACCTGAAGACGATGGTGAAGGAAATCATCGTCAGCCCCTACTGGCGAGCCGACGGTTTGAACAATATCGCATTCTCGGCAGTACATGAGGAAACCGGCGCGGCCCGCCTGCTGACGCCAGAGCTGTTGCACCGCAAGATCGAGGCGCTGTTCGGCTTTCAGTGGCGTGGTCCGCTGGACCAGTATGCCGCCAATCGCAATGTGTTCAGCTCAGCGCGATTGCTGGATACCCGTCAGTACTATCATCAGATCTATGGTGGTATCGATTCCTTCACCATCACCGACCGTCTCACCGATCCCAATGGGTTGATGGTGATCGTGCAGGAGCGCATGGCGAACGAGATGGCCTGCTATGGGGTGCCCAATGACTTACTCTCCACCCGCACGGCGCGCCGGCTGTTTCCCCATGTCGATACCAGCACGGTGCTGACCAGTGCTCAGGGGCAGGCTGCCGTCCGTCAGAACATTCAGCATCTGCATCGTTATCTGCTGGGCGAAGAGCTGGCGCTGACCGATGCGGAGATCGAACACACCTATGCCTTGTTCGCTACCGTCCTGCAGCAGGGGCAGAGCGCTATGCTGGGGAAGACCGAGACCTCCAGCCTGCCGACGCGCTGCATGCGCAGCAACGACATGAACACAGGCGCCTCGCTGAACGTGGCGGGCGGGGTCGATGGCAGGCTGCGCAACGACAACAATTACGTCATTCGTGCGTGGATGGCAGTAGTGGCCTATCTACTGTCGGACTATCGATTCATTTACGGTTGAGGGAGACGCACATGAACCGACGTAAATTTCTGCAAGTCCTGAGTGCATTCGGTGTCGCCGGAACGCTGCCGATGACGCTCGGCGCGCCGAGCTGGGCTGCTGCCACTGCCACCACGCAGCGCCTCTTCATCACTGTCAACGCGGCTGGGGGCTGGGACCCGACGGCGCTGATCGACCCCAAGGGCAACGCCAGTCGTGCCGATGGTCTGGGGCCTGTGAACAAATATGCCGCCAGCGCAATCAAGTCTGCCGGGCGTCTGCAATATGCAGGTTATCCGGACGGCATCGAGCCTCCGGCCAGCACCTCCGCCGGACATCTGGAAACCTTCTTCAACAAACACTACCAACGCCTGCGGGTAGTGAACGGCATCGACACCCAGACCAATGGCCACGAGACCGGCACGCGCTTCGTGTGGAGCGGGCGTCTGGAGACGGGCTATCCCAGTGTGGCCGCACTGGCGGCCGCACCGTATGCGAATCAGCCTATGGCCTTCATCTCCAATGGTGGCTATGACTTCACCGATGAACTGGTCGCTCCGGTGCGCACCGCCTCTGCGGCAACCTTCACATCGCTGGCGTATCCTAACAGTCAGTATGCGGACAACGCGGCCCTGCGCTCGCAGAGTTACTTCAGCGACAAGACTTACGCCAACGTGAAGGCTGCACGCGAATTGCGCCTGGCGCGGTTGCGCACTGGCGAGACGCTGCCGCAGCGCGCGGCGCAGATGGCGCAGCTGGAGAAGGTACGCAGTGGCGACATGAAGCTCGACGGACTGCTGGCCTATCTGCCCGCTCAGGTTTCCACGGGATTGAAGGGGCAGGCGGAGCTGGCGGTCGCGGCGTTTGCCAGTGGCCTCGCGGTCAGCGCCAATCTCAATCTGGGCGGTTTCGACACCCATGGCACGCACGATGAAGATCAGACGGCCGCGTTGACCCTGTTGCTGGAGGGCATAGACCATTTGTGGGAACAGCTGGTGCTGCGCGGCCTGCAGGATCGCGTCACGGTGCTGATTGGTTCCGACTTCGGCCGCACACCGTTCTACAACACCGGCGATGGCAAGGATCACTGGAACATCACCAGCATCATGGCGATGGGGGCGGGTATCACTGGCAATCGCGTCATCGGTGCCACCGACGCCGACTTCGAAGCATTGAAACTGAATCCGGACACACTCGAACCGCATTCCAGTGGCATCATCGTCACGCCCAAGCACGTGCATCGCGCACTGCGCGACTTCCTCGGCGTGTCTTCAGAGCTGGACAAGCTCTATCCGCTCAACGTGGAACGCCTGGCACTGTTCGCCTGACCTCTTCTTCGTGCCGGGCGCACGTCACGTCGATATGCGGGTTGTCAGATATTGCAGCGCGGGCGTAGTATAGCCGCGCCTCGCACAATGGACGGTGACAGGCACTCGGCGGCCTCCGATCCTGCTGGCCTGTACTTACCTCTCTGTGTTGAAGGGTGTTCCCTTGAATATTGCCACCGATACGGTGCAGATATCCGACAAGGATAAACGCACGACGCTCATTGCCCTGCTTATCGTTTTCCTTCTCGCCGCTCTCGACATGAGCATCCTCTCCACCGCCATGCCCCGCATTGTTTCCGAGCTTAACGGCTTGGAGTTATATGCCTGGGTGACGACGGCTTACATGCTGGCCTCCACTGTGCTGGTGCCGATCTATGGCAAGCTCGGGGACCTCTACGGGCGCAAACTGATTCTGGTGATTGGCGTCAGCATCTTCCTTTTCGGCTCGGCACTGTGCGGCATCAGCGGCGAGTTCGGCACGTTGCCCCTGCTTGGTGACGGCATGCACCAGCTCGTGATCTTCCGGGCGGTGAAGGGCATCGGCGGCGCGGCACTGTTCACCAGTGCGATGGGCATCATCGCGGATCTGTATCCGCCGCTGCAGCGCGCCAAGTTCATGGGGCTGTTCGGGGCGATCTTCGGCATATCAAGCATCATCGGGCCGGCCATAGGCGGCTTCCTGACCGACTACGCGTCAGTCACGATGTTTGGTCACGATATTGCGGGCTGGCGCTGGGTGTTCTACGCGAATATTCCGTTGGGACTGGTGGCACTGTTCATGATCGCCTTCAAGACGCCGCGCCTGAATCATGGCAGTCGTGGCCCCATCGACTTCGCCGGTGCCTTTCTCCTGCTGGTCGTCTTCATTCCCTTCCTGCTGGCCCTGACCTGGGGTGGCAGCAAGTACGACTGGAACTCACCGTTGCTGCTGAGCATGTTCGCGCTCAGTGCCGTGTCACTCTTGTTGTTCATCTGGGTGGAGTCGCGCGCGAAAGAGGCGATCATGCCGCTGTCGATGTTCCAGAATCGCGTCTTCGTCATCACCAATGCGACCTCCTTCGTGATCAGCATGGCCTTCCTCGGTGTGGTGATGTTCATGCCGCTGTTCATGCAGGTGGTGCTGGGAGTCAACGCAACCAACAGCGGCTTCTCGATGTTCCCGCTGATGCTCGGATTGATGACCAGCAGCATCCTCAGTGGGCGTCTGGTGTCCAGCAGCGGAAACTACAAGGTTTACATGAGCGGCGGCGCTGCGGTGCTGCTCGTCGGCGTGTTTCTGCTGGGCGGCATCGGGCCGGAGACGACCCTGATGGGGTTGTCCTGGCGCATGGTGGTGGTGGGGCTCGGACTCGGGCCATCCCAGAGTCTGGTGAACCTGATCGTGCAGGCCGCGTTCCCGATGTCCCAGATCGGCGTGGCGACCAGCTCGACGCAGTTCTTCCGGCAGATCGGCAACACCGTGGGCGTGGCGATCTTCGGCACGCTGCTGACGCTGAACCTGACGGCGGAGCTGCCAAAGCAGGTGCCGATGATGGCCTCTCTTGCTGGAGGCGGTTTCGACATGAGTCAGGCGCAGACCAGCGTCATGAATCCTGGCGCGCTGCGCTCACGCATCGAGGGTTCCTTCGACGAGATGCTGGTGACGCTGGAGCGCGGCTATGCGGGTGACCCGGCCGCTATTGCCAGCGTGCGCGACAATCCTCTGCTGCCTGTGCAGCTCAAGGAACAGATGCCGGCGACTCCCGAAGCGGCATTGCCTGCGGCAGAAATAGCGCAGCGCATGGCGACCATACGCACCATGATGGCGTCGGGTCTTGAGCAGGCGGTGACCAGTATCGAGACTGGCATCCGGCTGGCTTTCTCGAATGCCATCACCGGCATGTTCAGCACCAGCCTGTGGATCATCCTCATCGGCTTCGTGATGAGTCTGTTTATCCCGGTGATTTCTCTGCAGCGGGAGATGCCGCAAGCCGCGGCGAAAGCGGTCTCCGCTGAAAGTCCGCAGGGCTGATGCTGTTCTCTAGCGTTGCGGTGTTCCTTTGTGGCGCTGCAACGATTAGTATTCGGCAGTCAGTTGGTTCCCGAGTTCGTCAATGTTTCCCGAGCGTCCCATGCGTCGTCTTTGCTCCTGTCTTCTCATCGCCGTCTTCGGCTGGTCTTGCGCGCATGCGCAGCCCGGTGCGGAGGACATTGCCTATGATCCGGGCGGTGAGTTCAATTTCGTCCGGGTGCAGTTTGATTCCTACTCAAGTCGCATGGGCGGCTTTGGTGGCGGCGGAGGCTTTGGTGGCTTTGGCGGGTTCGGGGGTTATCTGGGCGATGGTGGCCCGGCCTGGTCCATCGATTTTCCCGGGGCCGATTCCAACTTCCTGCGCGGCGTCTCGCGGCTCACCAATATTCGTGTGATGCAGGACCCCATCGTGCTGCGCTTCGACGATGCGCGCATCTTCGACTATCCGTTTCTCTACATGCTGGAGGTCGGGCAGGGGGGTGGCATCAGTCTGAGCACAGAGGAGATCGAAAACCTGCGCGAATATCTTCTGCGCGGCGGTTTCCTGTTGATCGACGACTTCTGGGGCACGCGTCAGTGGGACAATTTTGAATCCGGGTTTTCGCAGGTATTCCCCGATCGCGAAATCATCGAGTTACAGTCCGATCACGAGATTTTCCGCACCTATTACGACATCGATGGCCCGAAGATGATCCCGGCGCTGAGTCGCAGCGATACCATGGGCGAACAGGACATCGATATTGCCAGTAACCACGCCATTCTCGACGACGATGGCCGGGTGATGGTGCTGATCAACTGGAATTCCGACATGGGGGATGGCTGGGAACACACCTACCATCCCGACTACCCCACGCGCTACGCCAATTCCGCATACCAGCTCGGCATCAACTACCTGATCTACTCCCTCACGCACTGACGCTCTGGCGCACGCAGTTCTTGCCTGCCGCCTTGGCGGCATAGAGAGCCTCGTCAGCTGTCTTGATGAGATCCGTCATCGTGGTCATGTCGTCAGTGTTGGTGGCGACACCAATACTCACGCTGCCCTCCCAGAATCCACCCCCGGCCGCTACCCGCAGCTCATTGACGCGGGCCAGCAATGCCTGGGCAAAGCTCAACGCATTTTCCGCGCTGGTGTTGGGACATAGCACCATGAACTCATCGCCACCCACGCCGCAGGCAAGGTCATCGGTGCGCGAAAAGTCCCGCAGGGTCTGTGCCAGGCGCTGCAGTACCACATCACCGGCGTCGTGACCCCACTGATCGTTCACCTCCTTGAAGTGGTCGGCGTCGATCATCAGGCAGGTGATTGGCTGTTGTTCGCGTTTCAACCAGTGTTCTTCGAGAAAGCGCAGCGCGCTGCGACGATTGGGCAGATTGGTGAGCGAATCTGTGAGACTCAGCTCCTCCAGGCGACCATTGGTGAGCTTCAGATCTTCACTGAGGCGAACGATTTTCTCCCGATCGAACTCCAGGCGCTGCATGGCTTCCTGCAATTCGCGGGTGCGCTCCTGCACACGTCTCTCCAGTGAGCGGTTCATGTCAAGGAGCCTCTTGTTCTGGCTGGTGACTTCCTTGAACAGCCCATTGAGGGCTTTGAGCAGGGGCTTGGTGGAACTGTCCAGCTCGTCACTTTCGAGTTCGTAGGCGCTGGCCGGAGACTCACCCTTCTCGACGCGATGTATCTGCGCCGCCATATTCTGATCTACGCCGAGAATGTGGTAAGCCAGCCAGTACGTCAGGTAGTTAAGCAGCGAGCCAATTTCGCCATCAGTGTCGGCCAGGGTGTTCTCGTACAACGGCAGCAGGTCGCTCACAAACTGGCGATGTTCGGCTTGGTGATAGCCGATGTGGCGAGGGTCGAGGTGGTGCTGCGCCATCAGTCCTTCCTCTTCGGTGAAGTGATACTGGGCGTAAGCGCTCAGTTCCGCGAAGAGGCCCTCCACTCGCTCTTTGCGAATCGTCGTGCCAGAGGATGCCAGCGCGGCGAGTTCATTGATCAGATTGACGAGATGGAGATGCTGTTTGTCGACTTCACGCAGGTGGGTGGCGTAGTGAGAGTCCCATACGAATGGGTGAATGGCCGATTTCATTGTAAACTCCGAGAAAACAGTCCTTCCACGGTAGCGCTAATGAATAATAAAAAAAAGCTGTGTTTCCTTGTGTCCCTGACAGCATCGCTGTTTGTGAGCCTTCCAGTCTTTTCACAGGATGATCGTGAAGCAAGTGACAAGATTGCTGAGAGGCTTGACGAAATAATTG
>CAIRBI010000010.1 GCA_903876785.1 uncultured Gammaproteobacteria bacterium | reverse complement strand
GGCCGAACGGCCTGATCCAGACCCCCTCTGCGACGAAAGCAGGCTGAATTCGCGCCATCACCACCGGCTCGCGTAATTCCACCACTCCGATTCCACCAAGCACCCGCACATCGGCGACCTGCGGCAGCGCTGCGCATGCGTGCAGCTCTTCGCTCAACTGTATTGCGATGCTCTGCACCCTTGCCTGCCAATGGCTTGCCAGCAGAAGGTCCAGGCTCGCGCAGGCAACGGCACAGGCCAGAGGGTTGGCCATGAAGGTCGGACCATGCATGAAGACACCGCCATTGCCCGAGATCCCCTGTGCGACCTGGTTAGTGGTCAGGGTAGCTGCCAGCGTCATATAGCCTCCCGTCAATGCCTTGCCCACGCACAAGATGTCCGGGCTTATGCCCGCATGCTCGCAGGCAAACAGCTTCCCCGTGCGACCGAAGCCGGTAGCGATCTCATCTGCGATCAGCAGCACATCGAAGACATCGCAGAGGCGCCGCGCTTCCCGCAGGTATTCCGGCGAGTAGAAGAACATGCCGCCGGCGCCTTGTACGATGGGTTCGAGGATCACAGCGGCGATACTGTCGCTGTGCTGTTGCAACTGCTGGCGCAGGCTATCGATGTCTGCCGGGTTCCATGGTTCCGCGAACCTGCAGGTGGGCGCATCGGCGAAGAACTGCTGCTGCAGGGTATCGCCAAACAAGCCGTGCATTCCGGTGACCGGGTCGCATACCGACATCGCTGCAAAGGTATCGCCGTGATACCCCCGGCGCAGCGTCAGCATCCGGCTCTTCCTGCCTTTCCCGAGTGCCTGCCAGTACTGCACGGCCATCTTCATGGCGACCTCGACGGCTACCGAGCCGGAGTCGCTGAAGAACACTTTGTCGAGCCCCGCCGGACATATCGCCAGGAGCTTGCGCCCCAATTCAATGGCTGGTTCATGAGTCAGCCCGCCAAACATCACATGTGACATCTTGCCAATCTGTGTCACGAGAGCCTGATTGAGTACGGGATGGTTGTAGCCATGCAGGACTGACCACCATGAACTCATGCCATCAATGAGGACGCGGCCATCATCCAGCAGCAATTCCACTCCTGAGGCCGACCGGACGAGCTGGTTTGGCAGAGGGGATGTCATGGAGGCATACGGATGCAATAGGTGCTGCTGATCAAAGTGGAGCAATTCGGCGGCCCGTTGCGCAGGTGTGACTTCTGACATTGTGAATTCCTTGCTGATGCCGGAGAGCGTGGTGGCGATGGAGTGAAAATCGGCAGGTCGCGATCATAACCGGCACATCCTTACCTGAGAAGAGCGCTGGAATCAGCTTACCCGAGCCAGACACAGGACATCGATGCGCGTGACACCGGCGTGACGCAGCACGCGAGCCAGGGTATCGACGGTCGTCATGGTGGTGACAACGTCATCGACGATCGCGACGTGCCGCAGCGTGCCTCCTACACACTCGCCGTGCAAGGTGAAGGCGTTGCGCAGGTTGGTAGCACGTTCCTCTGCCGACAATCCCTTCTGGGTGGGCGTTGCCCTGGAGCGCCGACAATAACTCGTATCCACGGTGATGCCGCAGTGTTGGCCGATGACGCGCGCCAGCTCGATGCTTTGATTGAAACCCCGCTCACGCAGACGCGAGGCGTGCAGAGGGATGGGGAGTAGCCTCTGCGGTTTGCCAATGGTCTCGAATGCTTGAGTAGCCCGCTCGGCCAGCAGGCGGGCCAGTGTCCGGCCTTCGGCAAAACCCGCATGGAACTTGAATCCAGCGATCAGTTCGCGAACAGGAAACTCGTAACGGAAAGCTGCAATGCAATGATCAAAGCTCGGAGGTTCGGAGAGGCAGCGTCCACAATAGCCGTGCACGGGCGGGATTGGACCCAGTTCGACCCCGCAGCGCTTGCAAGCGCATTCCGGGTAGGGGAGTTCGAGTGCACATTGGGCGCACAGGGCTATATCCGCTGTCGTGCAGTGACCACAGAGGATGCACTGCTGGAAAATCGGGACGAGATTGGTCATTAAGCGTCCACAGGTAGACTTTTAAAATTTATAAAGTTGACAGAGCCTCTCGCGCTCATAGAATAGGCCCCTTTCCAGTATAGACGCGCTTCAGCGCACTGCCCGCAACGGCCTTCCCACCACTCTTCTCAGCAGGATCATAAGGATGTCAGCAGATTACACCTCAGCAACTCAGCAGCAGCGTCACGACTGGACGCGAACAGAAATCAGAGCCTTGTTTGAGCTGCCTTTCATGGATCTGATGTTCCAGGCGCAGAGCGTGCATCGTCAGCACTTCGATCCGAATCTCGTACAGATGAGTACCTTGCTCTCGATCAAAACCGGAGCCTGTCCCGAAGACTGCAAGTACTGCCCACAGAGCGGCCACTACAACACCGGTTTGGAGAAGGAAAAATTGTTGGCGCTGGAGAAGGTGCTCGAACAGGCGCAGCTCGCCAAAACCAATGGTGCCTCTCGCTTCTGCATGGGCGCTGCCTGGAAAAATCCCTCCGCCCGGGACTTCCCGCATGTTCTGGAGATTGTCCGTCAGGTGCGGGCGCTGGGTATGGAGACCTGCATGACACTGGGGGCGCTGGATCAGGAGCAGTCCGACGCTCTGGCTGAGGCGGGGCTGGATTACTACAACCACAATCTGGACACCTCCCCGGAGTTTTACAGCAGCATCATTACCACTCGCAGTTTTCAGGATCGTCTGGACACGCTGGAGCGCGTGCGCCAAGCTGGGATGAAAGTCTGTGCCGGTGGCATCGTCGGGATGGGCGAGAGTGCCGAAGACCGCGTCGGACTGCTGCAGGAGCTGGCCAACATGCCGGAGCATCCTGACAGCGTACCGATCAACATGCTGGTGAAGGTCAAAGGCACGCCATTGCAGGACGTCGAGAATCTCGACCCCTTTGAGTTCATCCGCACAATTGCCGTCACGCGCATCGTCATGCCGCGCTCCTACGTTCGGTTGTCTGCAGGGCGTCAGTCCATGAACGAGCAGATGCAGGCGTTGTGTTTTCTGGCCGGCGCGAATTCTATTTTCTACGGAGAGAAGTTGCTGACGACGCCGCTGCCGGAGGAAAGTGCTGATCTCGCGCTGTTTGCGAAGCTGGGGCTGAACCCTGAGCAGTTGCACACACGAGAGCCTGCCGCGCTGAAGCCTCACCTGCAAAAGACCCCTCGCGAGCAGAGTCCGCTGTTCTACCCGGTACAGCAGAAACTGCTTACCGAGACGCTGAATTGAGCACACTGCTGCCGTTTCTGGAGGAACAGTTGCGCGCTCGTGAAAGAGCCGGGCTCATGCGTCGTCGCGTGGTGCGCGACGGGGCGCAACAACCCGAACAGGCAGTGGCAGGGCGCGGACAGTTGTCCTTCTGCAGCAATGATTACCTCGGCCTCGCGAATCATCCGCAGGTCTGCGCCGCTTTCAAGGATGCGGTGGATCGTTATGGACTCGGCAGCGGTGGCTCTCATCTGGTGACGGGGCACTGTCGGGCTCATCAGGCTCTGGAAGAGGAGCTGGCGGATTTCACGGGGCGTGATCGCACACTGGTTTTTTCAACTGGCTACATGGCCAACACCGGAGTCATCAATGCGCTGATGGATACCGGCGGGCTGGTGCTGCAGGATTCGCTCAACCATGCGTCGCTTCTCGACGGTGGCTGGTTGAGCAAGGCGGACTCCAGGCGTTACCCGCATTGTGATATGCCTGCACTTGAGGCAATGCTGGAGGCGAGCACGGCCAACCGGCACCTGATCGTCAGCGACGGAGTTTTCAGTATGGATGGCGATTTGGCTCCCCTCCCGGAGCTGGTAAGAATTGCCGGTAAACATGGCGCGTGGCTGATGATCGACGACGCGCATGGCATTGGCTGTCTGGGCGCAAGCGGGCGCGGGATTGTCGAAGCCTTTGTGGACAAAGATGAAAACAGGTTGGCCGTAACCCAGGCTGACCTGCCTGTACTGATAGGCACTCTGGGCAAGGCCTTCGGCAGCAGCGGTGCATTCGTGGCAGGCGACCATTCCTTGATTGAATATCTGATCCAGTTTGCCCGACCCTATATCTACAGCACTGCGATGCCGCCGGCTGTTGCCGAGGCGACGCGCACCAGTCTGCGCATTCTGCGTGACGAGCCCTGGAGGCGTGCCCGATTGCTGGAACTGGTGGCGAGCTTCCGACGCCGCGTCGCCGATCTCGGACTGCCGTTGCTGGAATCGACATCTCCTATCCAGGCTCTCATACTGGGCGACGTGGAAAAGGCCTTGCGCGCGAGCAGCATTCTGGCCAAAGAAGGCATCCATGTATCCGCTATCCGTCCGCCCACGGTGCCCGTGGGCACGTCGCGACTGCGCATCACGTTCAGCGCTGCGCACACGGATGCACATCTGGATCGCCTCATCAATGCACTGGAAAGGGTGAGAGTTCATGTTTGAAAAGAAAGCTTCGGCAGCGACAGTCACGGCTGCAACCACAAAGCCAAAGACTGTCTTCATCGCCGGCACCGATACCGGTGCCGGCAAGACGCTGGTGTCAGCGGGTATTCTGCAGGCGGCCAACACGGCAGGCCTGACGACGATCGGGTTAAAGCCCGTCGCTGCGGGGTGCGAAGAGACGGAGCAGGGGCTGCGCAATGACGACGCCGTGTTATTGCAAAAGTACAGTTCACTGT
>CAIRBI010000009.1 GCA_903876785.1 uncultured Gammaproteobacteria bacterium | reverse complement strand
TGATTGCTGCACGCAGCGCGGCGATGTCGCCCCACTGCACCTGATCAAAGCCGGGATCGCCGGTCAGGAAACCTTCGACGTGCAGCGGGTTGGCGCTGGCTGCCAGCGGTGCCAGGGTGCGGCCGTGGAAGGACTGTGACAGGGCGATGATCCGCACGCGTTGCGCCTCGCCGCGGCTGTAATGATAGCGACGCATGATCTTGAAGCCGGCTTCCACAGCCTCCGTGCCGGAGTTGCTGAAGAACACACGGTCCGCGAAAGTCATATCCACGAGTCTGTGCGCCAGTCGCTCGGTCTGGGGTATGCGAAACAGGTTGGAGCTGTGCCAGATCTTCTGCGACTGTTCCTGCAGGGCAGCGATCAGCTGCGGATGGCAATGTCCAAGGCAGTTGACAGCGATGCCCATGGTGAAGTCCAGGTAGCGCTCGCCTGCGGCGGTAAACAGATAACAACCCTTGCCGTGATCGAACTCGAGCTCAGGATTGCCATAGTTGCTCATCAATGCGGAAGTCATGGGAGCGGAAGTCATGAAAAGATCCTTGCGTGGTGGTCTTGGTGCAGTGGCCGGGCGTCCCGGTCAGGCTTCGTGATACAGTCTTGGAGGGTCATTGCGGCGCGGTATGAATGTGCTGCCTGCAGCGGCCTTGATCGAGGGGCGATCATGCCCTATCGAGGGTTATCATTCAAGCCGCCGGGCCTTTCGCTATAAGCCCTGCAGACATTTTCAACAAGGCGCGGAAGGAGTATGGAAGTACCATCCGCCGGAGGAATCATGATGTTGTTCAAAAAACCGGACACCCTGCCAACTGTCGACACCGCTCTGCCGGGGCGGGTACAGGCCGTGCGGATAAGCAACCACCACTTCGTGAATGGACGACCCCTGCATGGGGACATGCCAAACGATGTTTTGACAGCCGTGTTTGCTCTGGGTTGCTTCTGGGGCGCGGAGCGATTGTTCTGGCAGCAGGAGGGGGTCTACAGCACCGCAGTCGGCTACGCCGGAGGGATCACCCCAAACCCGACTTATGAGGAAGTGTGCAGCGGCCGCACAGGCCATACCGAGGTGGTCATCGTTTTCTACCGTCCCGACGTAATCTCCTACGCACGACTCCTGGAGTTGTTCTGGGAGTCTCATGACCCGACGCAGGGGATGCGGCAGGGGAACGACAGAGGCACTCAGTATCGCTCGGCGATATATGCCACTTCCGCGGAGCAACTGGCGCAGGCACTGGCAAGCAAACTGCAGTTTCAGCACGCTCTCAATGGTGCTGGCCATGCCTTGATAACGACTGAAATCAAAGCATTGGAAGCGCTTTATTACGCAGAAGATTACCACCAGCAATACCTCGGCAAGAACCCGGCGGGCTATTGCAGCCTGCGTGGGCTGGGGCTGTCTTGTGCATTGCAGAGCTGAGTTGCGGGATCGACTAACGATCCGGTTCAGCAAGGACGGAAGAACTCCAGGATCTGTGCCTCCTTCGCCAGCGCATACTTGGGTAACAGGCTGGCTATTGCCCGCAGGACGCCGATCTGGCAGGACGCACAGGCGCCACCACCGGACAGGACCAGGGCGCGTTTGTCTTTTTCAGGGGGTTTCTTCGTACGGGCAACTTGTCACTTGAGCAGTTTTTCATTAGCGCGCGAGGCGCCGATTTTCGCCGTCTTTGCGGAAGGCATCCCATGTATTTGCTGGTGCCGAGCAGTTTCGCGCGGGAATGTCTTATACTCCCCCAGCCCGCCCGTAACGACGGTGCCATCAGATACCCAAGCACAGGAGCACAGCTATAGTGGACAAGCGAGTGGACAAACTGGTGATCGCGATCTCCTCGCGGGCGCTGTTCGATCTGAGCGACAGCCACCGCGTCTACATGGAGCAGGGCCTGGAGGCCTATCAGCAGTATCAGATCGCCCACGAGGAGGAGCCGCTGGCCCCCGGTGACGCGTTCGGGTTGGTGAACAAGCTGCTCAATCTCAACAAGCTGCTGGGGGCCGAGCGCGTCGAGGTTATTCTCCTGTCCCGCAACAGCGCGGATACCGGGCTGCGGGTGTTCAATTCCATTCGCCATTATGGCCTGAACATTACCCGCGCCGCGTTCTGTGGCGGCGACAGTCCTTATCGCTATATTGCTGCCTTCAACAGCCATCTGTTTCTGTCCACCGACGGGGGCGATGTGCGCCATGCGCTGGAGCTGGGCATTGCCGCAGCGACCATTCTGCCTTCCACCGTGACCGCCAGTACCGAGGGTAAGCTCAAGTTCGCCTTTGATGGCGACGCCGTGCTGTTTTCGGACGAGGCGGAGCGCATCTACAAGGCCAGCGGTCTGCATGCCTTCACAGAGAGCGAGAAGCTGGCCGCGAACCGGCCGTTGTCCGGCGGACCCTTCAAGCCCTTCCTGGCGGCGCTGCAGCAACTGCAGATGGAGTTCGCGCCGGGTGAGTCGCCGCTGCGGACCTGTCTGGTAACGGCTCGCTCTGCGCCGACTCATGAACGTGTGGTGAAGACGCTGAGAGCCTGGAATATCCGCATTGACGAGTCTCTGTTCCTGGGTGGCATGGACAAGGGGGAGTTTCTGCGCGCCTACGACGCCGACGTGTTCTTCGATGATCAGCAGGGCCATTGTGAGTCGGCCCGCAACCATGTGGCGACGGGGCATGTTCCGAGCGGGGTCGCCAACAATCCGCCGGTTCCACAGGAGCAATCCGGGTCATGAAGTTGCAGCAACTGCGTTATATCTGGGAAGTGGCGCGCCGGGGCATGAACGTCTCTGCCGCTGCGCAGAGCCTGTTCACCTCCCAACCGGGAGTCAGCAAGCAGATTCTGCTGCTTGAAGACGAGTTGGGAGTGCAGATTTTTGCCCGCAGTGGCAAACACCTGACGGGGCTTACGCCTGCGGGTGAGAGGATTCTGGAGGCTGCCGGCGAGGTCCTGCTGGGGACCGAGAACATTCGCGCCATCGCGCAGGAATTCAGCGCCGACAAATCTGGCAGTCTGTCCATCGCCACCACTCATACCCAGTCCCGCTACGTATTGCCGCCAGTGATACAGCGTTTCATCAGCAAATATCCCGAGGTGTCGCTGCACATGCATCAGGGTACGCCGTTGCAGATCGCGGAGCTGGCGGCCCAGGGCACTGCTGACTTCGCGATTGCTACCGAGTCAATGGAGCTGGTGGGGGATCTGGTGATGATGCCATGTTATCGCTGGAACCGTGTTCTGCTGCTGCCTCTGCAGCATCCGCTGACGAAAGTCGCGCGCTTGAGTCATGCCGATATCGCGGCATACCCGATTGTCACCTATGTTTCGGGGTTCACAGGGCGGGCCAAACTTGACCAGGCTTTCAGTGAGCGTGGCTTGTCGTTGCGGGTGGTGGTGACAGCGGCGGATGCCGATGTCATCAAGACTTATGTGCGCCTTGGTATCGGCATCGGCATCGTGGCCAGCATGGCTTATGACGCCGAGAAGGACAGCGATCTGGTAGCGGTGGATGTCAGCCATCTGTTCGATTACAGCATAACGCGCATTGGCTTCCGGCGCGGAGCGTTCCTGCGTGGGTTCATGATGGACTTCGTCACCATGTTTGCCCCGCATCTGCAGCGCGACATTATCGACGCGGTAATGGCATGTCAGACTCAGGCCGAGATTGATGCCCTGTTTGCAAAGACACCAATCCCTGTGCATCACCAGGCGGGTTGAATGCTCAGGCTGACTGGCCGTCGCTGGCGATGACAGTGGCTTTGTGCAGACCGCATTCCTTCGCAGTTGCTTCTTCCCACCACCAGCGTCCTTCGCGTTCGTGCTGATTTGGCCCTACCGGTCGCGTGCAGGGTTCGCAGCCGATGCTGATGAAGCCTTTATCGTGCAGTGAGTTGTAGGGGATGTCGAACATGCGGATGTAGTCCCAGACCTGCTTCGAGGTCCAGTTGGCGAAGGGGTTGAACTTCAACAACGGTCTGTCCGGGGTAGAGAAGGCCTTGTCCAGCTCTGCTACCGCAACCTGCGAGCGGGTTGGACTCTGATCCTTGCGCTGCCCGGTGATCCAGCCGTCCAGCGTTCCCAGCATGCGGCGCAATGGCTCGATCTTGCGAACGCCGCAGCACTCCTCATGCCCATCTTCGTAGAAACTGAACAGGCCCTTGTTGCTCGCCAGCGCCTGCAGCCGCTGCGCGTCCGGGGTGAGGAACTGGATGTCGATCTTGTACTGCTTACGTACCTGTTCGATGAAGCGCAGGGTTTCCGGGTGCAGGCGGCCGGTGTCGAGACTGAACACCTTGATGTTGTTGTTGAGCTTCCAGGCCATTATCACCAGAGCCACATCTTCGGCACCACTGAAAGAGATTGCGATGTTGGGCATGTCGGCGAGCACCCGGCGGAGTATTTCCTTGGGTTCCAATTCTTGAAAAAGGCTATTAAGTTCAGAGATATTCTGTGCATTTATCATGTGATGCATCACTTATTGGTCAGTGTGAGAATTTGGAAAAATTCTGCCGGGCGCGCGGGCCATTCTCTATGATTTACCCCGGCAGGTAAACCTTGCATTGCCGCCGCGAGCCTGCCGCCTGCCTTGCATAGGGCGGCGGATGCGGATACATTGACGCGTCTAAAAATTCAGCCAGTGGCGAAGGGGAAATACGTTGGAAGTTGTCTGTCTTGATCTGGAAGGCGTGCTGGTACCGGAAATCTGGATTGGATTTGCTGAGCGTACCGGAATTGCGGAATTGCGAGCCACGACGCGCGACATTCCCGACTACGATGTATTGATGCGCCAGCGCCTGCGCATCCTCGCCGAGCACAAGCTTGGTCTGAAGGATATTCAGGAGGTTATCGCGGGCATGACGCCAATGCCCGGGGCCAGAGAGTTCATCGACTGGGCGCGTGAGCGTTTTCAAGTCGTCATTCTTTCCGACACCTTCTACGAATTCTCCCAGCCCCTGATGCGTCAACTGGGCTTCCCGACGTTGTTCTGCCACCGTCTGATTACAGACGACAACGGCATGGTCGTCGACTACAAACTGCGCCAGAAAGATCCCAAGCGACAGTGCGTAAAGGCGTTCCATGAACTGAACTACCGCGTGCTGGCGGCGGGTGATTCCTACAATGACACTACAATGCTGGCCGAAGCCGATGTGGGCGTACTGTTCAGGGCGCCTGCCAACGTGATCGCCGAGTTCCCCCAGTTTGCTTCGGTTGAAGAATACGACGAGCTGCGTCGGGAGTTCATCAAGGGCAGTCCGCGCGATCTGACCTTGTAATCAGGCTTTGGATTGCGAAGTCAGTATAACGCTTTGATAAGGTTGTTTATCTTGTCGTAACATTCCTGATATTCCGCGCTCCAGACGGAGTCGGCCACGATGCCGCCTCCGCCCCAGCACAGAATATCGGGAGCCTCGCACAACAGGGTGCGGATGGTGATGTTGCTGTCCATCCTGCCATCAAAACCAATATAGCCAATGGCGCCGCAATAGACCGCGCGGCCATCGGGTTCCAGTTCCTCGATAATCTGCATGGCCCGCCGTTTCGGCGCTCCCGTTATCGATCCCCCCGGGAAACAACTGCGCAGCAAATCCAATGGCGAGTGTTCTCTGCCCAGCCTGGCGCTGATGCTGCTTACCAGGTGGTGCACGTTGCTGAAGCTGTGCAATTCGAAGAGTTTGTCCACCCGTACCGACCCCGTCTCGCAGAATTTCCCCAAGTCATTGCGCAACAGATCCACAATCATCAGATTTTCCGCTCTGTCCTTCTCGCTGGCCTGCAGTTCTGCTGCCAGGCGCGTGTCCCGGGCGACGTCGCTGCTGCGCGGACGCGTGCCCTTGATCGGTTGCGTCAACACTGTTCCATCGATCACAGAGATGAAGCGTTCTGGTGAGAAGCTGAGCACGGCACCTTGGTCACGCTGCAGATAGGCGGCGAACGGGCTGTGGATGTGCTGGCGCAGTTGCAGGTAGGCGCTCAACGGATCGCCCTCGTAGCGGGAGGCGAAGCGCTGTGCGAGATTCACCTGATAGCAGTCGCCGGCCTGAATGTAGTCCTGAATCCGCTCGAATGCTGCTTTGTAGGCGTCGCCCGTGAAGTTGGAGACGAAGGGCTGTTCAAGCCTGAAGCGTTCCGGCGCGGCGGGGTTTGCCTGCAGTGCTGCACGTACCCGCTGCAATGTGCGCGCGGGGCAGGTTGGCAAAGCGAACAGCCAAGTGCTGGCGAGCTGGTGATCGACGATGACGGCCCAGCTGTAGATGCCAATCTGCGATTGCCGCTCATAGCCAAAACAGCCTATAGCCCCACCCTTGAAGGGCAGTGCCGCAACAGGCGCCGGCATGACGATGTCTGCTGCTGGAGCGTGCAGACGCAGTGCCTCGGCGACAGCCGCAAATACATCTCCTTCATACGGGGATTCCGCATTCCCTTCCCGCAGCCGCACCGCTCCGGCCTCTTCAATGATCTGCATATCCGGCAGTGCGCTGAGGATGTCATAGCGGACATGCGGAGCATCGCCCAGACCGCTGTCCAGAAACACCAAGCCGGGAAGTGTTGCGAGGCGACTTAGCAATTCAGCGCTATCGCGCGCATAGGGCAGTTCCTGCAAGAAATATTCACTCATGACAGTCCAGTCTCGTGCGTCACAGGTAGGTTGCGCGGCTCAAGAAGTCGGTCGTCAAGGAAGCAGTTCCACTCGTACAGCCAGCGCCTCGGGGGGATTGGTGGTTGCCAGGACCCGGGTTTGGGCGGAGGCGGTCGATACGCCATCGGGATTGTCCATGGCGCTGCTGCTGACGATCTGCCATGTATTGAAATCAACCTCCAGCGTGCTGTTGATGACACTGCTCTCAACGCCGCCGGAGCTCGGCTGGCTTTGCGCGGCAGCGATACTGAGGACTGCCCGCGTACCACGCAGCTCGGCGCTGACGGCGATGTTGCTGGCAGTCTGCCCGGTTTCCTGGCTCAGCACCGCCCCGAGGTCCGTGAACCGCAGCCCGGTGCGCGGGGTGCTGCTGATCAGGCTGAAGTAGGCGTACTCGCCCTCGCTGAGCACAATGCTCTGTACCGGGTAATCGGCCGGGTCCTGAGTGGCTAAGGTCGTTATAGTCGCGCCGTTTGCGGGAGGGGTCGCGACAGGACGTCCATAGCGGAAATCGATGCTCACGCGCAGTTGCCGACGTGGTACATCGAGTTCGCTGATCAGTGCCAGCAGTTCTGTGAGGTTGGTGCGGGTTGTGCTGATGACGAGGTTGTTGTCGATCTGGCTGATCGCTCCGCGCTCATCCAGCAAGGGTTCAATTGCCAGCCGGATCGGTGCGGGATCGCGATGCTGCAGGCGCACGATCTCGACGACGGCTCGCTCACCGCTGGGTGTCTGTGCCGTCACGTTCTGGCTCACACCCACGCCTAAGCTCAAACCCAAACCCATCGCCAGAGTGGTGGTCAACTTCAGCAGCGCGCGCGGCCATGCTGACCAGTGCTGGCAAGGGGCGTGAACTCGGCAGGGAAGGGCTTTCATTCGTCGTCCTCATCATCTTCCAGGTCGGGCAGCAGGCTGCCCTGATTATAGAGTCGTGCGAGTAATGCGGCACCGTCATCCCCGGCGTGCAACAACGAGTCGCAAACCGCTGTCAGAGGAGTGCTGTCCGTGCCGGTGTCACAGAGCTGTGGCAGCAGGCCAGTGAGGCTGGCCGGGCAGGCGATGGCATGGCCATCCACGTACAGTTCGGCATCACTTGCGCTGTGCTGCGTGAACGCAAAGCGTGAGGAAGGATTCTTCACAAGTTGGAGACCTTGTGCCAGCGCTTTTCGCAGTGCGTCGGGGTCGAGCTGATTATCGGCAACCGGCACCAGATCCGGATACTTCGGCGTCGTCATGTAGCGCCCGAACCAGCGCGAGACCTTGCCGGGATTCAGCAGCCGTTCCTGCAGCAGACCGATCAGCTGGTCAGCAACGCGGGCTTCGATCTCGCCGCTGCGGCCCGGCACGCGCGGGGCGGTGTCGACATAGCGCTGGTCTTCGCGCAACTCCTGCATTATCTCGCTGCTCAGATCGTCGATGATGCCGGCGATGGAGGGCGTGCGGAAGCCGATCGAGTAAGTAATGCTGTCGCCGATGGCAATGCCATAGTGCGCCAGATTGGGAGGCAGGTAGAGAATATCACCGGGCTCCACGATCCAGTCTTCCTCGGTATTGAATTCTGCCAGCAGACGCAAGGGCGTGTCCGGGATCAGTGCGCTGTTGCTGTCGACGTGGCCGCCCAGCCGCCAGCGCTTCTTGCCCAGGCCCTGAATCAGGAAGACGTCGTAGTAGTCGAAATGCGGACCAACTCCGCCGCCATCGGTTGCATAGCTGATCATGATGTCGTCGATGCGCCAGCTGGGAATGAAGCGGAAGTCGTCCAGCATCTCGCGAACGCCTTCATGCCACTGGTCCACGGCCTGAATCAGCAGGCTCCAGTGCGTCTCCGGCAGGTGGCCAAAGTCCTGTTCGGTGAACGGTCCGCTGCGCAAAGTCCATTGTCTGGAGCCATTGGCCGGATGTGACAGGATCAGCCGCGACTCCATGAAGTCTTCGCAGGCAAAGCCCGCCAACTCCTCGGGCTCGATGGGGTCGACAAAGGGCTTGCCGTTGGCGCGAATGAGCAGGGGCTTCTTTTGCCAGTAATTGCGCAGGAAATCCTCTTTGTCAAAAGTCTCTGGTAATACTTTGAAATTCAAAAGATTCCCCGTCCCTAATCAGCGCTTTATTTAAACTTTGCGAGCCTGTGCGGCGGCATTGCCAATGTAGTTCTCCGGGCGCAACTGGCGCAGTAGCGCCTTGCCTTCCTCGGGAATATCCAGACCCTCTACAAAGTCGCTCAGTACCTGTTGATTGATCTTCTGACCGCGGGTCAATGCCTTGAGCTTCTCGTAGGGCTGATCCACGTTGAAGCGACGCATCACGGTCTGAATAGGCTCGGCGAGCACCTCCCAGCTGTCATCCAGATCGGCCAGCAATGCGTCAGCATTCACGGACAGCTTGCTCAATCCCTTCAGCGTTGCGTGGTAGGCGATGACGCTGTGCGCGAAGCCGACACCGATGTTGCGTAGTACGGTGGAATCCGTGAGGTCACGTTGCCAGCGTGAGATCGGCAGCTTTTCAGCCATGTGCTGCATGATCGCATTGGCGATGCCGAGGTTGCCTTCGGAGTTCTCGAAGTCGATTGGATTGACCTTGTGCGGCATGGTGGAGGAGCCCACTTCGCCAGCGATGGTTCTCTGCTTGAAGTAGCCCAGTGAGATGTAGCCCCACACGTCGCGGTCCAGATCGATCAATATGGTGTTGAAGCGTCCGATGGCGGAGAACAGTTCGGCAATGTAATCGTGTGGCTCGATCTGCGTGGTGTAGGGGTTCCAGCTCAGCCCGAGGCCTTCCACAAAGGCTTTGGCATTGGCTTGCCAGTCGATGTCCGGATAGGCCGACAGGTGGGCGTTGTAATTGCCGACGGCGCCATTGATCTTGCCGAGGATTTCGTTATCGCGGAACTGCGCGAATTGACGCTCCAGTCGGGCGACAACATTGGCGATCTCCTTGCCGACGGTGGTCGGGGAGGCGGTCTGGCCATGGGTTCGTGAGAGCTGGGGTTGGTCCGCCTGCGCGTGGGCGAGTGTGCGCAGGGTGTCGATGACCTGTTGCATCAGCGGCAACATGACCTCGTCGCGGCCATCGCGGAGCATCAGCGCGTAAGACAGGTTGTTGATGTCTTCGGACGTACAGGCAAAGTGTACGAACTCCATCTGTTTTGCCAGATCCGGGTGGCTCAACACCTTTTCCTTCAGGAAGTATTCGACCGCCTTGACGTCATGGTTGGTGGTGGCCTCGATGTCCTTGACGCGTTGCGCATCGGCGATCGAGAAAGCGCTGATGATGCTTTCCAGCAATGCGTTGCCTGCAACGCTGAGGGGGGGCGCTTCGCTGATTTGCGGATGCGCGGCCAACTGTTGCAGCCAGCGGATTTCCACGATCACGCGGTAGCGGATCAGCGCAAACTCGCTGAAGTAGGCGCTCAGGGAGTCGGCCTTGCTGCGATAACGGCCATCGATAGGGGAGATCGCCGTCAGGCTGCTGAAGGGGAGTGGTGTCATCGGGCCTGCTGTCATGAGTCGGTTCCTGCGTGTGTCAATGAAATAAGGTTGATCAAATAGGATCAATGAATCGTCATCAGTTTGCGCCGCACCTGGCTCACGCAATCGCGAATGCTTTTCTTGTAAACAATCAGGTGCCAGCGTCGGCCGCCCAGCTGGTGCCAAAGCAACGAGGAGCGTATTCCTGCCAGCAACAGGGCGCGAATGCTCTCCGCCACCCGGGGATCTTTCAGGAACTCGATGTTGCCCTTTACGTGTATGCGAAAGGTCAGCTTGCTGATCGTGTCCTGATAGAGCGTGGCCAGCGCGGTGAGGTTGAATTGCGACGCGGGGTTTGAGGCAAGAGTCGAGGCAAGAGTCGAGGCGAGTGACTCACCAAATGCCGGATTGCCCGCGTCGGCACAGACCTCTTCTGTCTCTTCACGGATATTGCTCTGCTCGTTGCCCTGATACAGAGGAAGCAAAGGCAGGCGGCGGCGAATCAGAGCCTGCATGGCCGGTACTTTCATCAGCTGTTGTTGCAGCACCGTCATGCCCAGCACGTATTTGATCGGCTCTCCATACTCGCGCGCGCCAGTGCTGGTCAGGGATTTCTGCAGGAAATCGAGCCCACTGACAAAGCGCCCGACATCCGGGTACACGTCGGCGATGGTCGCCGGGTTCAATATCAGCAGGGGAGCGATACAGGCGTCTATCTGCCGCTGGTCGGCGCGACCGGTGAAGGCCAGCGCATGAACCAGTTGTGCACACTGGGCCACTGCTGCCAAAGCGATATTGCGGTACTCCCAATCGCTGAAGCGCGCTCCTGCGCCACCGCTGAAGTTACCACTGGAGTTACCGCTGGAATTATCTGTAGTACTGTTCAATGACCGCCCCTCCAAGACACACATCTCCGTCATAAAATACTATGGTCTGCCCCGGCGTTACTGCACGCTGCGGGGCAATGAAAGTAACGCGCACCGCTGCTTCCCCATCCTGCTCCACGGCACAGGCCTGATCAGATTGCCGGTAGCGTATTTTCGCCGTGCAGTGCAGCGGCAGAATTGGCGGCAAGCGGTTGATCCACGACAGCTGTGTTGCCCGCAACACGACCGAAAACAGCCAGGGGTTGTCGTTGCCCTGAGCAACCAGCAGCACATTGCGCTGCAGATCTTTGCCAACGACATACCACGGGGCCTCGCCGTGCTGCTGCAGGCCACCTATTCCCAGGCCTTGGCGCTGTCCGTAAGTGTGATACATCAGACCATGATGCCGACCCACCTCTTCGCCATCCACCGTTTCGATCGCGCCCGGGGTCGCGGGCAGGTAACGCTGCAGGAAGTCCTTGAATTTACGCTCGCCGATAAAGCAGATGCCAGTGCTGTCCTTCTTGTCGTGGGTGATGAACCCGTGCCGTGCAGCCAGATCCCGTACTGCCGGCTTTTCCAGTTCGCCTACGGGAAACAGGCTGCGCTCCAGTGCCGCCTCGTTCACGGCACTGAGGAAATAGCTCTGGTCTTTGTTGTTGTCGAGGCCCTTGAGCAGATAAGTCTGTGCTTCTTGTGCGCCCTGTGTACCCTGTGGAATCAGTCTGGTTACCCGCCGGGCATAGTGGCCGGTGGCGATCAGGTCTGCCCCCAGCTCGCTGGCATAGTCCAGGAACGCCTTGAACTTGATCTCGCGGTTGCACAGGATGTCCGGGTTGGGCGTACGCCCGGCACGATACTCCTGAATGAAGTGCTCGAAAACATTGTCCCAGTATTCCGCCGCGAAGTTGGCCGTGTGCAATTGAATGCCGAGAGTCTTGCAGACCGATTCCGCGTCCGCGAGGTCGGCCTTGGCGGTGCAGTATTCGGTATCGTCGTCCTCGTCCCAGTTCTTCATGAACAGGCCTTCCACCTGGTACCCCTGTTCGATGAGCAGCAGGGCGGCGACAGAGGAGTCGACGCCACCGGACATTCCGACCATGACGCGGGTGGACGCATTGGCGGCCTTGTTTGAATTGTCTTGCATATCCTGAATTCAGCGCTGTGTGTGGTTGGTCTGCGGGTTCTTTTGCTGCGGATCAGTGTGCAGATCAGTTCATGTAGTGGACGAGGTCCAGTGGGTAGTGTCTGCCTGCCAGGTAATCGTCGATTACCCGCAACACGATGGGGCTGCGCATCTGCTCCTGACGCTTGAGAAGATCGGCGCGCGTCATCCACAGCGCGCGCAGTACTCCGGTGTCGAGCGGCCTGTCCGGAAAATGCTGCCGAGGTGTGGCGATGAAACAGCTGCGCACATAGCAGATGCGATTGCTTTCGGCCGTGTACTGATACAGCCCGAGAAAGCCTGTCAGCGTGACCAGCCAGGCAGTTTCCTCAAGCGTCTCGCGAATTGCGCCTTCGAACAGACTTTCACCCTGTTCAATGTGACCGGCTGGCTGGTTATAGACGACCTTGCCTTCAACTGACTCTTCTACGATCAGGAAGTGCCCATCCTTTTCAACGACGGTGGCGACGGTCTTGTGAGGGGTCCACTGGGTCATCTGCGGTTCTGATTCGGTGGTTTTGAGGAAGGCGCAATGCTACCGCAATTTGGTTGCGAATGCCTCTCGGAATCGTGCTGACGATTTGCTTCAGGTCTTCCGACATAATGTGGATAATGGGCGTCCCTGCGGTGTGGGAGCGTACCCGAGGGCATAAAGGCCCACCCGCGATCTGCGAACCGCGATCAGAGAATGGTCTCCGCACGCACTGACACGCAAAAGGCGAACACAGAAAATGAACGAATTGACGCATCTTGATGCACAAGGGAATGCCCGCATGGTGGACGTTGGCGGCAAGGCCATCACCAG
>CAIRBI010000008.1 GCA_903876785.1 uncultured Gammaproteobacteria bacterium | reverse complement strand
GAGCGAGGCCGTGCCGATCTCGCCCTGCGTGCGTCGTTGTACGCTGGATGAGTCAGACAACTGCCTCGGTTGCGGGCGCAGTCTCGCCGAGATACTTGGCTGGCACGCGTTGGACGCCGCTGGCCGCTGCGAAGTGCTGGCGCACGCAGCGGAACGCATCGAGGCGCGCCGCCGCCGTTTCGGAGGTGGCAGCCACAGTTCTTGATCGCGGTCGGGCCGGCGGCCATCGCTGCCGCCGACAATCAGGCTGGGCAGGCCTGCCGCCGGTCCCGAGTCCGAGATCATCACATCGCAAGTCTTTGCATTGCCGCAGTGCTCTCCGCTGTTCTTGAGGTGCCGCGCGGGCACGCGCGTGGCTGCTCGCGGCGGAGACTGCAAGGGCGCCATGGGTGATTATCCACGGCCGTTCGCAGATCCGGATAACCGGCTTTCCATGCGCGAAAAAGCGTGGTTTTCCGCGGCTGTGGCGAACACGATGCGAATTGAATGTGAGCACTCCGTATGGTTTTCGTGTGCGTCCGTCAAAGCAGGAGTTGAAAAATGGAAGTGGATCCTCAGGAATACGCGCAATTTCTTGTGTGGAAGGAGCAGCAAAACATGCTGCAAAAAAATATCGAGACAGTGAGAGCCGTTTTTGAAGCGGAATCGCGCGCCCACACGGAAGACTTTTTCGCGCCTTTTAGCGCCGACAGCCGGTTCTGGATGAATGGTAACTCGCCGAGCACGGGTGCACTGCAGGGTGTGCCGGCAATGAAGGCGGTATTTGAAGCCTTCATGAGCGCACTGGCGTCCGGGATATCGATGACGATCACCAATGTGGTGGCAGCAGGGGATTGGGTGGTCACAGAGACTGAGGGTCGGGCGGAAACAAAAGACGGCCGACCCTACAACTCGCACTATGTGCAGCTGTGGAAATTCAGGGACTCTGAAATCGTCGATTTCAGAGAGTATCTCGACACCAAGCTGCTGGCAGATACCTTCAGGTTTTAAGGGTGGCGGTCGGTGGGTTTCTGTGCCGAGACCCGAAAGGCGCGCATTCGCGTGCCGCCGAGAAGCACCAGGTTCCCGGTATGCGAGCAAGATGCGAGTGGTTCTTGCTGGCAGTGCTGTGACAGCCTTCAAGCGCGATCATTTTGGTAGATCTGGACGGCAGGGCACGGGATGCGCTCTGTCACGAGATAGCCGCTTGCCGTCGGATGACAGGTGTTTGTCTGATCTGGCTGTAGCCTCCTGACGAGTAAAAGAGCCGACATGACAGACCGTGTGGATTCACAGACCAGCGTGATCGATGGCACCGCGTGGCGAGAGTTTTGCCGCTCGCTGGAGCACGCCGGTGCGATCGTGCTGGAGCGATCGCAGAAAGATCCGCTGGAGCGCGCAGAGGGTTTTCGCTACCTCACACGCATGCTGCGCTGCGGTCTCGAGCGCTACGTGGAGTATGCCGATCCCTTGGCGCCTGTCCTCTATCGTCCTGTTCATGAGACGCAGAAATTCGGGGTGGATAATCCGGACAGCTATTACCAGATGGCGGCACTGCGGGGCGACTGCGAGTACCTGATCCGTGGCCAGCGGGGGAGCATCCACTACCTCAGTCTGGGCACGTACTACGGCGACTATGGTCGCCCGGGGCGCTCAGGCTGCGGCGGCCTAGTGGAAGCCAGCCAACTGCAGATAGAGCCCGATGGCTCATTCATCCTTCATGTGAGCCAGCACGAGAAGCCGGGCAATTGGCTGCCCATGGATCCAGACACCACGGCGCTGATTGTCCGACAGAACTTTCTGGACAAGGCGAACGAGGAAATTGCCAAGCTCTCGATTGAAATAATCGGTCAGCCGAGCTCACCCCTGCCGCTCGATGCGCTGCGTTTTGCGGATTCCTTGCAATCCACCGCGCAATTTGTGGCAGGCACCGCGGGCTACTTTCTCAAGTGGTCCGAGCTCTGGATGGAGACCCCCAACGCGCTTCGCGAGCATGACGTCGGTGTCAAACAGGCGGCGCACGGAGATCCCAATATCTTTTTCTATATGGGTTACTGGGCGCTGGAGGAAGACGAGGCGCTGATCGTCGAGGCCGATCCACCCGCATGTGACTACTGGAATTTCCAGCTGTGCAACCATTGGCTGGAGTCGGGCGATTACCGCTATCACCCCGTAGACATCAACAAACACACGGCTGCTTACAATGCCGATGGGTCGTTCACGCTGATCGTTTCGCACCAAAACCCGG
>CAIRBI010000007.1 GCA_903876785.1 uncultured Gammaproteobacteria bacterium | reverse complement strand
GCTCTACAACACCGGGATTGTCGACGTGTTCCACCGCTACCCGAAGATGTACATCATCCGGCCGCAGTTCTTTATTCCGATGATCACGCTGCTGCGCAATGCGGCGATGAACTCGCTCAAGTACAAGTCAGAGCTGGCGCTCGTGAAGGCGCAGAGCATCGACATCACGAACTTCGAAAACGATCTTGAGATCTTCAAAACCGCGTTCGCGAAGAATTACGATCTCGCCTCCAAGCGTTTTCAAACAGCGATCGACGAGATCGACAAGTCCATCGACCACTTGCAGAAGACGAAGGAAGCTCTTCTCGGCACTGATCGCAACCTGCGGCTTGCCAACGACAAGGCGCAGGACGTCACGATCAAGAAGCTGACGAAGGGCAACCCGACGATGGCGGCGAAATTTGCGGAGAGCAAGAGTCAGAACATTTCCGATGAGGACTGAGCCAATGAGTGTTATCCGTATTGAAGTCAAAGCCGGCAATGTTGTCGCTGATAATGCCGAAAAGGCCCCGTGCAAAATCAAGCTCCCATTTTCTTGATTGCCAAGTGTTGGATTGATGTTTATTCGCGAAAATATATGTGGTTATTTCGCATAAAAATCATCGAGATAGGACTATAATATATATAAATAAACAGTGCTTTAAAGCCATCAATTTGCGGCCTTTCCAAGGAGGAATCGTCTCATGTCACAGCTCCCGTCTCTCGCTCTTATCCCACAAGACAACGCCGCGCTCAGCGACGAGATTACCCGTCTCGCCGGGCACATCAACGCGGCTCAACATCGCTTCCTGACTCTGCTCGCTGCGCTCATCGAACGCGACGCATGGGAAGGCTACGGCATCAAATCGCCAGCGCACTGGTTGAACTATCACTGCGGCATTGATCTGGGTGCCGCGCGTGAAAAAGTGCGCGTCGCGAAGAGTTTGCAACAACTTCCCGGCATCGATGATGCTTTTCGCTGCGGCACGATCAGCTACTCCAAAGTGCGCGCCATGACCCGTTCAGCAACGCCGGAAAATGAGCAGATGTTGTTGCAGGTGGCACTGCATGGTACCGCGCAGCACGTCGAGCAACTGGTGCGAAAATATCGGCGTGCCGAAAGCTTGACGGATAATCGTTTTGGCGAGAGCCAGTACGACGCGCGCGAACTCACCTGCTACTTCGACGACAACGGGATGCTGGTACTGCGCGGCCGAATGACACCCGAGGACGGTGCCGTCTTCATGAAAGCCGTGGAAGCGATGGTCGCTGCACAGAATCCACCTGTCATTACGGATGAAGAAACTGCGAGTCTCCCCGAAAAAACGTTTCCGCAGAAACGTGTCGATGCGTTGCTGGCGCTGGCAGAGCAGGCGATGAGCACGATGGAAGAGGGATTGCAGCCGCTGTCGGCCGCCGATAAATATCAGGTGGTGGTTCACATCGAACGTGGCAATGAACAGCACTGTTCAATCGAGAGCGGCGCTCATCACTTGCCGCTGTCGCCAGCCACTGCCAGACGTCTGTGCTGCGACGCTTCATTGGTCCCGGTGCTGGAGGACTCCAGCGGTAATGTGTTGAATGTCGGCCGCAAGACCCGCGCCGTTCCGCCTTCAATCCGCCGCGCTTTGCAGATCCGCGATCAGAGTTGTCGCTTTCCAGGCTGCTGCGAATCCCGCTATGTGGACGCGCACCATGTTCAGCACTGGTGCGACGGCGGCGAGACGAGGCTCGATAATCTCGTGCTGCTGTGCCGACATCACCATCGTCTGCTGCATCAGGAGGGTTACGAGATTGTGAAACACGGGGAGCAGCGATTCGAGTTTTTGACCCCTGCTGGTAGCGCGATGCCAACTGCACTTGCTCCGCAGTTTGCAGGGGCTGAGGATGTTGCGAGTGAAACCCTGGCCATCGAGCGAGAGCATGATGGGATTGGTCTGGAGATTGATTCCCGCACGGCGTGGACGCGCTGGGAGGGGGAGAAGATGGATTATGATCTGGCGGTGGGGGCGATGTTGCGTGGGAAGATGTTGGGTTTCAGGGAGGGGCGCACAATATAGTCATCAAGGATGAGATTGTTCTTCAGTCTTCTCTCGGAGGGAATGATGGAGCACTAATTTCAATTCAATGTGCGTAGCCTCATCGGAGTTGAGATGTTGGTCGTATTCGATTTGATGCACTTCACTTCGTCCAAGTTCCGGGCGTTGTATCAGGAACTGCCTGGAGAAGTGCAAGCCGTTGCCGACAAAAGCTATCGTCTTCTCAAAGACAATCCGTGTCATTACACTAAAACGCGAATAAGAATGCCGCACACCCATGATCTGTAGTGGCAAGTCGCGAAGAATAGAAGGGGCTGTCGTTTCGTCGAACTGGCTTGGTTTTTATGAATCTCTACATCGCATTCGTGGAACCGCATAAGAGTTCGTGATTGGACGCCCGGATCCGAAGGTTCCCCGGAATTTTTCCCCACCCCCTGCGGTCTTGTTCGCGACCCACAGTACTCTCGTCGTTCTTCCTCCTGGCATGGATTGCACGACGTCACATTCAACTGATATTGTTGCGGCCTGTTCGCGTGCCGCGCGTGCTTCTTAGGAGACCATCATGTTAAGACCCGTTCTGCAAATACTGGCAGGTGCCAGCCTCTGTCTGGCGGTGGCTCTGCCCGCTGCCGCACAATCCGATGAAATCTTTTACTCTGCCCACCACAACTACCGGGCAGTTCCTGTGGTCGAAGGCTTGATTCAGCCTTGGTCCATGGCGTGGTTGCCTGGTGGCGACATGCTGATCACCGAAAAGCCTGGCCGCCTGCGCGTCGTCCGCGATGGCAAGCTGCTGCCAGAAGCGGTGCCCGGCGTACCCGAAGTGCTTTATAACGGCCAGGGCGGTCTGTTCGATGTGGTCCCTCACCCGGACTTTGCCAACAACCAGTTGCTCTATCTGACCTTCGCCAAGCCAGTGGGTGACAACTCCACGACCACCATCGTGCGCGGGAAGTTCGAAAACGATCAACTGACCGACGTCGTTGAAATATTTGCCGCCAAGGCCGTTGGTCGGCCCGGTCACTATGGTGGCCGCCTTGCTTTCAGCCCGGATGGCCATATGTTCCTGAGCCTGGGCGACAGGCAAGCGCCGTCGACAGGTGATCTGACAGCCCACCCGGCGCAAGACAACTCCAACCACCAGGGCGTTATCGTGCGCCTGAATGATGACGGCACCGTGCCTGCGGACAACCCCTTCGTTGGTCAGGATGGCGTGCTGCCAGAGATCTGGAGCTACGGCCACCGCAGCCCGCAAGGCCTGGTCTTCCATCCGGAAACCGGTGACCTGTGGGAAACCGAACACGGTCCGCAGGGCGGCGATGAGCTGAACCTCATCGAGCCAGGCAACAACTATGGCTGGCCAGTGATTGGCTACGGCGTCAACTACGTCAGCGGCTCACCGATTCACCAG
>CAIRBI010000006.1 GCA_903876785.1 uncultured Gammaproteobacteria bacterium | reverse complement strand
TGCTCAATCGAGAGCGGCGCTCACCACTTCCCGCTCTCGCAAGCAACCGCCAAGCGCCTGTGCTGCGATGCTTCATTGGTCCCGGTGCTGGAGGACTCCAGCGGCAATGTGCTGAATGTCGGCCGTAAGACCCGCGCGATTCCGCCCTCTATCCGACGCGCGCTGCAGATTCGCGATCAAGGCTGCCGCTTTCCAGGTTGTTGTGAATCCCGCTACGTGGATGCGCACCATGTACAGCATTGGTGCGATGGTGGCGAGACGCGGCTCGATAATCTGGTGCTGCTGTGCCGACATCACCATCGGCTGTTGCATCAGGAGGGTTACGAGATTGTGAAACGCAGTGAGCAGCGGTTCGAGTTTTTGACTCCGGCTGGTAGCGCGATGCGAGCAGCGCTCACCCCGCAGTTTTCGGCGGCTGAGGATGTAGCGAGTGAAACCCTGGCCATTGAAAAAGAACACGACGAAATTGGTCTGGATATCGATTCCCGCACGGCGGTTACACGGTGGGAGGGCGAGAAGATGGACTATGATCTGGCCGTGGGAGCGATGTTGCGTGGGCGGATGCTGGGGTTTAGTGCGGGACGGTGGTACCCAGGAGTTCCGCCCCTTTGAGCTTCTTACATACGCTCTTCCCGGTGAGTCTGACATCAAGGCCAATCTGGAGTCGTACATTCAGGAGTTCTCGCGGGATGTTCATCGATGCCAACCTGCTCTTTACACTTTGCTACAGATTCTTTCCGTCAGTGTTTTCGAGAAAATTCCTCTAAAAAGGCATTTTTAGACGTTGGCGACAGAGCCGCACAGAATGGCAACAGCAACCAGTTGAATTTGTACAACTATTAACCGGACACTAATGACTTAAAATATCAGATTGAAGAAGCATAAAATTCGAACACTAACATTGCATCCGCAAATCAATAGAATTCATCCTCGAAAGTTCACGTGGAGTTAATCAATACGCGTCAGGTAAGCTCTCAATCCACTCCAAGCGTATCGCTAACGAGCGCTTGGGCGTCGGTAATGATGCGCTGCAAATGTTCTTCACCGTAAAAGCTCTCCGCGTAAATCTTGTAAATATCTTCAGTGCCAGAGGGTCGCGCCGCAAACCAGCCATGCTCTGCCATCACTTTGAGCCCGCCGATGGCCGCACCATTGCCGGGAGCGTGGCTGAGAATGCCAGTAATCCTTTCTCCCGCAAGCTCTGTTGCCTTGACCTGCTCGGGACTCAGATTCGCCAGCTGTTGTTTTTGCAGCGTCGTGGCAGCCGCATCGATACGATCGTACACAGGAGTGCCAAGTTGGCGCCCAAGTTCTGCGTAGATTTGCGCCGGGTCGCGGCCCACTCGTGCGGTCATTTCGGCTGCCAACAGCGCAGGGATGAAACCGTCTTTGTCGGTCGTCCACGCGCTGCCGTCCATGCGCAGAAACGCGGCACCGGCACTTTCTTCCCCCCCAAAGCCAAGCGAGCCGCTACCTAAACCGTCGACGAACCATTTGAAACCCACCGGCACCTCATAGAGCCTGCGCCCAAGCAAGGCACAGACACGGTCTATCATCTGGCTGCTCACCACGGTTTTGCCTACTGCTGCATTCGCACCCCAGTGTGGACGGTGGCCGAAGAGGTAGCTTATACACACTGCCAGGAAGTGATTCGGCGGCATCAATCCGCCAGAGGGTGTGACTATTCCGTGCCGGTCATGATCGGTGTCGCAGGCAAAGGCAATGGCAAATTTGTCCTTGAGCCCGATCAGACTTTGCATCGCATAGGAAGACGATGGATCCATGCGAATTTTACCGTCCCAATCGAGTGTCATGAACTGGAAGGTCGGATCAACCTGCTCGTTGACCACCGTCAGGTTCAACCCGTAACGCTCGCCGATTGCCCCCCAGTAATGCACGCCAGCACCGCCAAGCGGATCCACTCCCATGCGGATAGCGGAACTGCAGATAAGATCCATGTCCACAACATTGCACAAATCGCTGACATAAGAGTCCAGGTAATTGTGAATATGGGTGGTGGAGGCACTTCTGGCTTGTGCCTCAGTGATGCGCTTGACCCCTTTTAACCCATCGGCCAATAGTGCATTGGCACGCTCCTGTATCCACTTGGTCACAGAAGTGTCGGCTGGCCCTCCATGGGGGGGGTTGTACTTGATGCCTCCGCTGTCGGGTGGATTGTGCGAGGGCGTAATGACAATGCCGTCAGCGAGTCCAGAACTGCGTTTGCGGTTGTAGACTAAAATGGCGTGGGAGATCGCCGGAGTGGGCGTGTATTCATCCCCTGGGGCTATCATGAGCTCCACTTCGTTGGCCGCCAAAACCTCCAGAGCGCTGACAAAGGCCGGTGCCGACAATGCATGGGTATCAAACCCTAGAAACAACGGCCCACTGATGTCTTCTGCTTTTCGGTAATCACTGACCGCCTGACAAACAGCAAGAATGTGCGCCTCATTGAAACTGTTGGTAAGGGAGCTGCCACGATGACCTGAGGTCCCGAAAGAGACCCGATGCGCCGCAATACTGATATCAGGCTGCTGACTATAGTAGGCCGTGATCAGCGCCGGGATATCCACCAAGGTGCCAAGGTCTGGATAATGTCCTGCTTGGGGTGCTGCTTTGCTGTTCATTAACAAAAACTCCTTTGTACTCTGCCAAAGCAAATCATTGAGGTTTGATCAGGGATGGTGTGACTGGTATCCGGTGCTGCCAGCGCCTCAATATACGTAGTACCACTTGCCACTGCTGAAAAAATGGCCGCTGGTGCCGCAACTGCAACATTCATGAGCATTGTCAGCATCAATAATGGCAGAACCAGCAATAGCAGTGCCTATTACTCCACAATCGCCTGCCCCACTGCATTCACGAAATCAGGCCGCAGCTCATCCGCTGGCGTTTGCACCATCAGCAGCCCGACCAGATCATTGTGTGGATCAACCCAGTAGTAGGTGCCGAAGGCGCCACCCCAGCCGAAGCTGCCCGGGCCTCTGCGCGTGTCGGCTTTGACGGGGTCCAGCACGACTTCCACGGCAAGGCCGAAGCCCAGGCCTTCAGGTCGATTGGCGTCGGGGCCGTAGAGCTCGCCAATGTGATTGGACGCCATCAGTTCAACGGTGCGCAGACCGAGGATGCGCTGGCCATCGAGTTCACCGCCGTTGGCCAGCATTTGCGCGAAGCGGATGTAGTCATCGGCGGTGGAATACAGGCCCGCGCCACCGGCGAACAATGTCGTGGTGTCCAGCCAGGCGGGGTTACCTTCGCTGCGCTCCAGTTGTCCCTCATCGGTGCGTTCGTAGAGCATCACCAGTCGCGATTGCTTGTCGGCGGGCACGGTGAAGGCGGTGTCTTCCATCCCCAGCGGATCGAACAGGCGCTCTTGCAGAAAGCGGTCAAGGGTCATGCCGGAGGCGACTTCGACAACACGGCCAAGCACTTCGATACCGGCCAGGGCGCTGTATCTCCAGCGGGTGCCGGGCTGAAAATCCAGCGGCACCTTACCCAGCGTGGGGATGTATTGTTCCAGATTCATCCTGGTATCGCGTGGCGCGACGGTGTTGCCGATGCGTCCGCCCAGCCCCCCGCTTTCCAGACCCGACGTATGCGTCAGCAAGTCGCGCAAGGTGATCTCGCGGCTGGCGGGTACCGTGTAATGGTCCGGGATTTCTCCCGGGACCAGTCTGGCGGTTTCATCTACTGGCACCGCTACCTGCGTGTCGGTGAATTCGGGAATGAAAGCGGAGACGGGGTCGGACAGGCGCAGTTTGCCTTCTTCCAGCAACATCAGGATGGCGACGGCGGTCACGGGCTTGGTCATGGAGGCCATGCGGAAAATGGCGTCTCGGCGCATGGGTTTCTGTTCTTCCCGGTCCATCCAGCCCTGGCTTTGCACGTGCGCAATCTGGCCGTGGCGCGCTACCATGGTGACGGCGCCGGTGATCTGCTGGTCGTCCATATAACGCTCAATCAGATCGTTGATGCGCTCCAGGCGCTCTCTGGAGAGGCCGACGCTTTCGGCGCTGGTTTCAGGAAGGGTGTCGGCCAACAGCGGGAGCGGGAGCGGGGCCAGAACACCGAAAGTGGCGAAGAAGGAAAGCAGATACAAGGGAGCGGGTAGTTTCATTGTGCGCCTCGTTTTGGTTATTGTTTTTAATGGAAGGACTATTGATGGAAGGACTATGCCCCAAATTGAATCCGCAGGAAACAGCAACATGACCAGACTATTCCGTCTCCCTGCCGCTACGAAATGCAACGCCGAGGTCGACGATGCTGCGTTCGCGTACGTGGGAGTCTTCAAGACACACGTCAATGTCGGATTCTTCAACGGTGCCGAGCTTACTGATCCTGCTGGTCTGCTGGTCTGCTGGAAGAATACCCTCTGTCTTACTCCTTCGCGCCGCTGGCAAGTTCAGCAAAATTCGTGATCTTCACAGCACCATCAGGAAAGCGAGCCACGATATCAAGCTGCCCCCCCATCGCCTCGATATGGCTGCGCAAAGTTGAGATGTACATATCCGTGCGCCTCTCAATCTTGGCGATTGAAGGTTGTTGCACTCGCAGCAATTCAGCCAACATCTTCTGCGACAAACCTCGGGCCAGCCGTAGTTCGTTGAGTGGCATTTCGGCAAGCATAGCCTGTGCTTTCGCTTCAGCCCCAGCCTGCGCGGCGGGCGACATCTGAGCTCTCAGTTCTGAAAATTTCCTAGCCACGAATCAGTCCCTCACTTCGAAGTTGTTTCATATGCATGTCATACAATATGCTCGTGCCGCGAGCCCTTGAGGCCGGAACTATGCGGAAACCCTAGCTCCTGTCCGCGCTCTTCCAGAAGTCGCACAGATGCCGCCAACGATTCCTCCTCTTCCTCGCACAAATTCACCCACCAGACACCAAACTCATCGGTGTATTCAACGTCCCAGCGCACGCCCAAAATATACCCTCCATGGAATATTCCGTCAATGGAATAAAAATTAATCAGACTCAGGATTCCTATCCGCTCCAGCCTCGTTGGCTCAACCAAGTTCAGCCTGCGCTGTCAGACAATGTCTGTGCAGGCTCAAGAACTATAGACCACTACACGAGATGGTTTGTATCAATCGCGGGCAAGGCCCGCTCCCACAGGCTGGACAAATGCTGCGAATACGACAACTATCTGTGGGAGCGAGCCTTGCTCGCGATGGTTCTGCGGAATTAATCGCGGGCAAGGCCCGCTCCCACAAAACGCTGACAGGAGAATAATAATGAAAAGTCGGTTGCTTGAACGCGTCACACAGATTTCTTTATGGCTATCATGGTCTGTTCTGCTGACGATGGCTGGCGAGGCCTCGGCACAGCCAGCGACGGATGTTGCTGGTCCGCAGATGTTGACAAGGATCAGCAAGACCTTCGAGATTCCTCAGATCGAAATCCTTACCATCGCATCCGGGCTGGCCAATCCCTTCGCAATGGCCTTTCGCAACAACGGCGATATCCTGATTACGGAACGCTATACGGGGCAACTACGGGTGATCCGCAATGGTGTGTTGCAGCCGCAGGCGATCAGTGGTGTGCCCAAGGTGTATTCCGAGGTCTTTCGCGCTGGCCTCATGTCGATCGCGTTGCATCCCGATGATGACTCGCTGGTCTACCTGACCTTCACGAAAGCCATCGAGATAGACGGAAAGCCTGCGCAGACCGTCGCGCTGGCGCGTGGTCGTTTGCAGGGTGATGCACTGGTCGAGGTGGAGGAAATTTTCGTCGCCAAGGGCAATGATGTCGGTATCGCCGGATCGGTGTTGCTGTTTGCCCCGGACAAGACCTTGTTCATGTCGGTCGGTGGCGCCTATATGTACGCGGGTGTGGGCGACTATGCCCAGGACCCGACCATTCACTTTGGCAAGTTGCTGCGCCTGAACGCCGATGGCACGGCGGCAGCGGACAATCCGTTTGTGGGCAGCGGCGAGTTCCTGCCGGAAGTCTACAGCGTCGGGCACCGCAATCAGCTGGGGATGGCGTATCACCCGGTCACCGGTGAGTTATGGGCGTCCGAGAATGGTCCACAAGGCGGCGATGAAGTGAATATCATCAAACCTGGCGCCAATTACGGCTGGCCAATCGTCTCCTTCAGCAGACAGTATCGTGGCGACTGGGTATCCAGCCAGACCCAGAGAGAAGACCTTGTCAGTCCCGAGACAATCTGGTGGCCATCGATAGCGGCGTCGGCCGTCATGTTTTACACCGGTGACAAGTTTCCGAAGTGGCAGGGCAATCTCTTCGTGGGGTCGCTGATGACGGGCAGGATTCCAGGTACGGGACATCTGGAGCGCATCGTGTTCAACCCCCGGGGATTGGAGATCCGTCGCGAGAGTCTGCTGCGCGAACTGGAAGCGCGTCTTGTCGATGTGAAACAAGGCGTGGACGGCTATATCTATGTGCTGACCGACGAAGAAAATGGCAGCTTGTTGCGCCTCGGACCGGTCGCCAAATGAAATCAGTTGTGGGAGCGAGCCTGCTCGCGATGGCTCTGCAGAATTCATCGCGAGCAGGCTCGCTCCCACAGGGTGGACGTGCCAGGCTCCGACGGTCTATTCTTGCCAACGCCAGCATCCCTTTAAAGAATCATAAGACAGGTGCAGATCAATGCAGGATGATCTTTCCCCCATAAGTCAAAGCGAATGGCATTATGGAACCGCCGCCCATCTGCTGGAGCGCGCCGGGTTCGGCGGCACGCCAGAACAGATCAGCGCGCTTGCCGCCCTCTCGCCGCGCGACGCCGTGCGCTCACTGGTTGACTTCGAGAATGTCGACAACAGCCATCTGGCCCCTTTCGACCACTCGGGCATTCACGACCCGGGACTGGAACCCTTCCCTCCCAGCCGCCCCGCAACTACCGAACTGGCCAAGGCCACTGGCGAGGCGCTCGGCATCAAGGTCAAGCCGCAGGGGAATCGGCCGCTGCAGCCGGTGGTCAACAAATTCTTCTACTGGCTGCGGGCCAGCGTGCTTGAAACCAATCGCGTCGCGTATTGGTGGGCGCACCGCATGCTTACCAGCAACGCGCCGCTGCAGGAAAAGATGGCGTTGTTCTGGCACGGCCACTTTGCGATCAACGAGAGCAAGGTGCGTGACTACCGCAAGCTGCACAATGAACTGAAACTGTTTCACGACATGGGCACGGGCAATTTCCGCGACCTCATGGTCGCGGTGGCGCAGGACCCGGCTATGCTCTCGTTCCTGGATGCAGGCGTGAACGTCAAAGGCGCGCCCAACGAGAACTTCGCCCGCGAAATCATGGAGCTGTTCACCATGGGCGTAGGCCATTACAGCGAGATGGATATTCGTGAGGCGGCCCGTGCCTTCACCGGCTGGAATTACGTGGATGTGAATTTCGTTGTCAATCGCGATCAGCATGACGACAGTGAAAAGCAGTTCCTCGGCCGCACAGGCACTTTCGATGGCGTGCAGATAATCGACATCATCATGGAACAGCCTGTTACCGCGGACTATATCGCTGGCAAACTCTATCGCTTCTTCGTGCGCGAAGAACTCAGCCCCGCCCTGCAAAGCGAACTGGGCAAGATATTGCGGGATGCGAATTACGAATTAGCGCCATTCCTTGAAACCGTGTTCCTCTCCAAGGATTTCTACAGCGAGGCTTCGCTGGGGACGCAGATCAAGAGTCCGATTCAACTGGCGGTGTCCACTTATCGAAAACTGGAGCTGACGACGGTGCCCGGCATCCCCGATTTCAATCGGGCAACGGGAGCGCTGGGGCAATCGCTGTTCCGTCCGCCGACAGTCGCTGGCTGGGCTGGCGGACGCAGCTGGATCACGCCCGGCCTGTTGCTGGAGCGCGGCAACTTCGCGCGGGATGTGCTCTTCCCGGACTTCAACTTCGTGCCGCCAGACATCGTCAACGACGACGAGGATATCCGCGGTGTCGCTGCGCGCATTCGTCTGGG
>CAIRBI010000005.1 GCA_903876785.1 uncultured Gammaproteobacteria bacterium | reverse complement strand
TTGTGGGAGCGGGCCTTGCCCGCGATTGATTCTGTGCTGACTTAATCGCGGGCAAGGCCCGCTCCCACACCTCCGTTATCAGTCCAGCGCGCGGATCTTTCCGAGCTTTTCCTGCAGCGCCCAGATGGCGGATTCGTTGGCGCGCTGTCGTTCACGCTCCACATCGACGATTTCCTTCGGCGCGTTGTCCACGAACTTGGCATTGCTGAGCTTGGCGGCAATGCCGGCCAGATTTTTCTCCAGCTTGGCGATCTCTTTCTCCAGACGCGCAGCCTCGGCGTCCTTGTCGATCAATCCTGCCAGCGGCACCAGAATCTCGATGTGGCCATAGAGCTGTGTGGCTGCCATCGGCGGTTCGGTGTGCGCATCCAGCATCGTGATGTCGGCGAGCTTGGCGAGTTTACTCAGGAACACGCGGTTCTCCTCGAGGCGGCGACGATCTGCCTCATCGCCATGGCGCAGCAACACGGGAATGGCCTTGCCGGGGGGAATGTCCATTTCGCCACGAATGTTGCGGATGCCGAGAATGATGCCCTTGACCCAGTCGATGTCGGCCTCGGCCTGTTCGTTGATCAGCGACATGTCTGCCTGCGGATACGGCTGGTTCATCAGGCTCTTGTCTTCGCCCTCCTGCCGCAGATCGAGAAGTGGCGATACGCGTTGCCATATTTCTTCGGTGATGAAAGGCATCAGCGGATGACTTAGCCGCAGGCTGCCTTCGAGCACAGTCAGCAGAGTGAGGCGCGTGGTCTGCGCGTGATCAGGGTGATTCTCCTCGTCCCACAGCACCGGCTTGGTCAGCTCCAGGTACCAGTCGCAATACTCGTTCCAGAAGAAATCGTAGATGGCCTGCGAGAGCAGGTCGAAACGGTAAGCCGCCATGTGCTCGTGCACCTGCTGCACGGTGCGCTGGAAGCGCGACATGATCCAGCGGTCCGCGAGGCTGAAGTAGTCGCGCTCTCGCAACGCATCCTGCTTGGCCTGATGGTAGACGATGCCTTTTTCTTCGGAATTCATCAGTACATAGCGCGAGGCATTCCAGATCTTGTTGCAGAAATTGCGGAAGCCTTCCATGCGGTTCAAGTCGAACTTGATATCGCGGCCGGTGGAGGCCAGCGAGTAGAACGTGAAGCGCAGCGCGTCGGTGCCGTAGGCGGTGATGCCTTCGGGGAAGGCGGCGCGGGTGAACTTCGCGATCTTATCTTCGAGTTGAGGCTGCATCAGATCGCTGGTGCGTTTGGTGACCAACTCCTCCAGACCGATGCCGTCAATGAGATCGATGGGGTCGAGGATGTTGCCCTTGGATTTGGACATCTTCTGGCCGTTTTCGTCGCGCACTAGACCGGTGATGTAGACGGTCTTGAATGGGACTTCGCCGGTAAACTTCAGCGTCATCATGATCATGCGGGCGACCCAGAAGAAGATGATGTCAAAGCCGGTGACCAGCACGTCGGTTGGATGGAAGGTCTTCAGTGTCTCTTTATCATCGGGCCAGCCGAGGGTGGCGAATGTCCAGAGTGCGGAGGAGAACCACGTGTCGAGCACGTCTTCGTCCTGACGCAAGCTGAGGCTATCGGCGAGGCTGTACTTCTGACGTACATCGGCCTCGCTGTAGCCGACGTATATCTTGCCTTCGTCGTCATACCAGGCCGGGATGCGGTGGCCCCACCAGAGCTGACGGCTGATGCACCAGTCCTGCAGATCACGCATCCACGCGAAATAAGTGTTCTCCCAGTTCTTGGGCACAAACTCGATGTCCCCGTCTTCCACCGCCTTGATGGCGGGAGCGGCCAGATCCTGCACCGCCACATACCACTGGTTGGTCAGGTAGGGTTCGATGATGGCATTGGTGCGATCACCACGTGGCACCTTCAGTTTGTGCGGATCGATTTTTTCCAGCAGACCCAGCGCCTCGATGTCGGCAACGACTTTCTTGCGCGCATCGAAGCGGTCCATGCCGCGATAGGCTTCAGGGGCATTCTCGTTGATCGCCGCATCCGGCGTCATGATGTTGATCATGGGCAGGTTGTGGCGCTTGCCTACTTCATAGTCGTTGAAGTCGTGGGCGGGAGTAATCTTCACGCAACCGGTGCCGAAGGCGGCATCGACATAGTCGTCGGCGACGATGGGAATGCGGCGGCCGCACAGGGGCAACTCGACGAACTTGCCGATCAGGTCCTGATAGCGCTCGTCATTCGGATTGACGGCCACGGCGGTATCGCCCAGCAGCGTTTCAGGGCGGGTCGTGGCGATGGTGACGTAGCTTTCGCCTTTGCCGGTCGTCGCGCCATCAGCCAGCGGATAGCGGAAGTGCCACAAGAAACCGTCTTCCTCTTCGGAGAGCACCTCCAGATCCGACACCGCGGTGTGTAGTTTCGGGTCCCAGTTCACCAGGCGATTGCCCCGGTAGATCAGGTTCTGGTCATAGAGTTCAACGAATACGCGTTCGACAACCTTCGAGAATTCCGGGTCCATGGTGAAGCGTTCGCGGCTCCAGTCAATGGAGGAGCCGAGACGACGAATCTGCTGCGTGATGATGTTGCCGGACTCTTCTTTCCACTCCCACACCTTGTCGACAAACGTTTCGCGGCCCAGATCGTGGCGGGTCTTGTTCTGACGCATCAGTTGGCGCTCGACGACCATCTGCGTCGCGATACCGGCGTGATCGGTACCGACCTGCCAGAGTGTCTTCTTGCCGAGCATGCGGTTGTAGCGGATGAGCGCGTCCATGATGGCGTTCTGGAAACCATGGCCCATGTGCAGACGGCCGGTCACATTCGGCGGCGGGATCGCGATGGAGTAGGCCTCGCCGTCGCCTGCAGGGGCGAAGTAGCCGTTCTCTTCCCAGTGTTTGTACCAGTGACTTTCGATCTGATTGGGTTGGTAAGTCTTGTCCATTGAATGCTGCAACTGTGATTTAAAATGAATTGGATTGGGTGCGGAGTATACCCGCTAAGGAAACGCTGTGGGAGCGGGCCGTGCCCGCGATTGAAATTGTAGGAAAGTCAATCGCGGGCAGGGCCCGCTCCCACAGGGGGGGGGAGCTGAAGACTAAGCCTTCTGGCGGCGCAGGTATTCCACCAGCAGCGGCACAGGGCGGCCAGTGGCGCCTTTCTGGGCGCCAGAGAGCCAGGCAGTGCCGGCGATGTCCAGGTGCGCCCAGTGATACTTCTTCGTGAAGCGTGACAGGAAGCAGGCGGCGGTGATGGTGCCTGCTTTGGGGCCACCGATGTTGGCGATGTCGGCAAAGTTGCTGTCGAGCAATGACTGATATTCCTCCCAGAGGGGCAATTGCCATGCGAAATCGAGCGTGTGCTGACCAATCTCCAGCAGTTCATCCGCCAGGGGCTGGTGGGTGCTGAGCAGGGCGCTGGTCTGGTCGGAGAAGGTGGCTACGGCGGCGCCGGTCAATGTGGCAATATCGATAACAGTCTTGGGCTTGAAGCGCTCTACGTAGGTGAGAGCATCGCACAGCACCAGACGGCCTTCCGCGTCGGTATTCAGGATTTCGATGGTCAGGCCGGACATGCTGGTGACGATGTCGCCCGGTTTGGTGGCGCCATTGCCGGGCATATTCTCGGCGGCGGCGATCACACCGATGACGTTGATCGGCAGACCCAGCTCCGCGACAGCGGTCATGGTGCCGATCACGCTGGCGGCGCCGCACATATCGAACTTCATCTCATCCATGCCCAGTCCTGGCTTCAGACTGATGCCGCCGGTGTCGAAGGTGATGCCTTTGCCAACCAGAACGTATGGCTTGCTGTCGTCTTTGTCGGCGCCTTTGTATTCGATAACGATCAGCTTCGCCTCTTCCTCGGAGCCGTGACTGACGGAGAGCAGCGAGCCCATGCCAAGCTTCTCCATTTGTTTCTCGGTGAGTACCTTGGTGCTCAGAGACTTGTAATGTCCTGCCAGCTTCACTGCGGTGTCAGCAAGATAGGTTGGAGTGCAGATATTGCCGGGCAGGTTGCCCAGTTCCTTCGCGGCACTCACACCCTTGGCGATGCTCTCGCCAGCCTTGAGTGCCTCACCCAGCGCCTTGCGATTGCTGTCCACGGCACTGCTTACCGCGATGCTCTTGAGGTGGTGAGCGGGCTTCTTCTTGCTCTTGGTGTGATCATATTGATAGACGCTGCTGCCACATTCCTGCACCAGTTGCGTGACTGCCCAGAGCCCATCGCGATCCTTGAGGGGAAGCTCTGCCAGCGTAAAGGTGGCCTCTTTCGCCGTCGCCTTCAGCACGGCCTTGATAGCGGCACCTGCAACCTTGCGGTAGCTGCGGGCATCGAGTGCACCTTCGTCACCACAGCCTACCAGCAGAACGCGCTTGCACAGATCGGATTTGGGATGACAGAACAGGGTGTCGCCGACTTTGCCGCTGACATCGCCTGTGCCCACGATGCGGGTCAATTCGCCTTCCAGAATGGCATCCAGGGCTGCCGCCGGCGCCGTGAGTTTGCCCTTGGCCCAAACGCCCACGACGATGCAGTCTGTAGCTTTTGAAGGGATGCTGCCGGACTGTAATGAGTATTTCATGCTAAGTATTTCCCTGCTGACGAAAGCCCGAGGATCAAGCGTTGGATGCGCTTGGTAGTTGATCACAATCCTAAAGATATTCAGTATGTTAAGCAATAGATGAGGGCGGGGAGGGCGCGCGTCAGGGTAAAGAAGTGTACTTATCAGGCGACGGTGATTAGAATTGGCGGCCTTATCGACGGGTGGATTGCCGAAGTCTGGCAATTGACAACAACACACACCACCCGCATGCCCTTTCGGGCCATTCACTCTTGCCATGGGGTCTGTATGCCACGCGTCAAAATCAGCATGCCTGAAGAATTCCTGTTCACAATGCGCTATCCAGTGGGCATTAGCGATCTCAACTATGCCAAGCACTTGAACAGCGTGGCCATGGTGCACATCGTGCACGAGGCACGTCTGCAGTTTCTGGCAAATCTGGGGTTTACGGAGGCCAATATTTTCGGTCTTGGCATGGTCGTGACGGATATCGCCGTGGACTATCGTTCCGAGTCGTTTGCCAATGACGTGCTGATCATTGATGTTGGCGTCGGTCGTTTCAATCGTTATGGATGTGACGTCGGTTTTCAGATCACCAATTCCGCACTCGACCGTGTCGTCTGCAATGCCAAGATGGGCATAGTTTTTTTCGATTTCGACAAGCACAAGATTGCGCCCGTCCCCAAGGCCTTCCGTGAATTGCTGGGCCAGAACGAGGATTCCCTCTGAGCAACGCCGCCCCCAAGGTTTCCCCGTGATCATTTTCCGCTATCTGGGCAGACAGATTTTCCAGGTGATGGCCGCCGTCACGGTCATCCTGCTGGTGGTCGCGATGATTACCCGCTTCCTGGGCTATCTCAGTCAGGCAGTAGCGGGTGAGATTACCTCTGACATCCTCGCATTGCTGATGCTATACCGGCTGCCGGAGTTCCTGCTGGTCATTCTTCCATTTGCGCTTTTTCTCGGCATTCTGCTGGCCTATGGCCGGATGTATGCAGATAACGAAATGACCGTCCTCAGCGCCTGCGGTCTAAGCCAGAAGCGCCTGCTGGCGCTGACGCTGATGTGTTCTACGGTTGTCGCCATGATCGTGGCATTGCTGAGTCTGCAGCTTGCCCCGCTTGGATTGACGCGAACCGAACAGTTGATGAACAGTCAGGACGAGCTGACTGAGATCGATCTGATCGTGGCTGGTCAATTCCAGGACTTCGACGACGGTCTGCGTACCACTTATGCCGAGACAATCACCGTGGGCGCAGCGGGACGTCAACTCAACAATACCTTCGTAGCCTGGCGGAGAGCGGATAGTGCGGAAGGCGAATCCCCGCTGCGCATCATTGTCGCGGACACCGCTCGTCCGGTAATAGACGAGGACAGCGGACGTCGCTTCATGCTGCTGGAGAACGGCTATCTGTATGACGGCGTTCCGGGTCAGGCCGATTATCTGGTATCCCGCTTCGAACAACAGGCTTTGTTGATGCCCGAGCAGACCCGCATCGAGGAAGTGGTGCGTGAGAAGTCGATGCCGACAGCTCAGCTGTGGAACTCATCTGAACCAGAATCTCAGGCCGAGCTGCAATGGCGGATCTCGGCGATCCTGCTGATTCCAGTGCTGGGTCTTATCGCCGTGCCCCTGAGCCGGGTCGATCCGCGGCAGGGCCGCTTCAGCAAGCTGGTGCCGGCGACGCTCCTCTACGCGGTTTACTACGTGTCGCTGCAGATGGGGATGAACCTGCTGGGCGAGGGGGCAATCCCGGCTACCGTGGGGCTGTGGTGGGTGCATATACTGTTCACTGCGTTCGGACTGGTGCTGTTGTTCGGGCTGCCCGGCCGCCGCCAGAGGACGTGATGAGAAAAATCGACGCCTACATCCGCAATACAGTAGTGCTGTCCATGCTGGTCGTCATGACGCTGATGGGCAGTCTCGACTTCATTTTTACGCTGACCGATGAACTAAGCAGCAGTGTCGAGGCTTATACGGCTGGGCAGGCGCTGCTCTTTACAATGCGCATCATGCCCACCGGGATCTACGAGATGCTGCCTTTCACGGCGCTGGGCGGGGCGTTGATCGGCCTGGGCATTCTCGCCTCACACAACGAGCTTGTGGTCATGCAGGCTGCTGGCATCAGCACCGGACGCATCGTCTGGGCGGTCATGAAGCCGACAATTGGGGTAATGCTGCTCAGTCTTGTGCTGGGTGAGTCGGTAGCGCCCCGGCTGCAGCAGCGCGCGCAGAGTGATCTCGCCATCATCGAGAGCGGCGGACTGGCGTTGAGTTCCACTGGCGGTGACTGGCGCAAGATCGGCGATGTCTTCATTCACGTCAACGTAATCGAGCCGGGGGGTACCCGCCTGCAGGGCGTAACCCGCTATGTACTCGACGAGAACCGCCGTGTCGCCAGCAGCAGTTTTGCCACCACAGCGGAGTATATCGAAGAAAATGCGGCCAGCTACTGGCGTCTCAATGACGTACACGAGACGGTGTTTGGAGAAGAGGCAATTATCGTCAACCGTCTGGACAGTTTGGACTGGCGCGTGGACATGTCCCCGGAACTGCTGAGTGTGTTGCTGGTGGAACCGGAGCGACAGTCAATCTCGGGCCTCTATCGCTTTGCCAACTATTTCGAGAACGAGGGCTTGGAGAGCAGCAGCTACTATCTCGCCTTCTGGAAGAAGTTGCTGCAACCGCTGGCGACTGCTTCGCTGGTCTTGCTGGCGATCTCCTTTGTGTTTGGGCCGCTGCGCAGCGCCACCATGGGGTCGCGGGTATTCGTCGCTATCAGCATCGGGCTGGTGTTCACTATCATGCAGCGCATGATGGGGCCGGCCAGTCTGCTCTACGGATTCAGCCCGCTGGTGGCGGTGCTGGTGCCGATCATGATTTGTCTGCTGTTGGGGATATTTTTGCTGCGGCGGGTGTGACAACAAACTGTGGGAGCGGGCCCGCCCGCGATTGACTTGGCGCGAAATTCAATCGCGGGCAGGCCCGCTCCCACTGGGCTTGTTGTTCAGAATGGGGTCGCGCTCTTAGGCAGCACGATCACGCGGGTTCCAGACAGCTTGTCGTGCAGGGCATCGCCGTTGCGGTCGATGTACAGCCACAGATAACCTATACCGAGACAGAAGAAGGCCGGCCATGCCAGCACAAAGCGCAACGCGCCTTGTTGCAGATTCATCAATCCTCCATCCACACGCACTGCCTTGATTCGCCAGGCAATCATGCCCAGCGTCTGGCCAGTGCGCATCCAGAACCAGATGTAAAAGGTCGACGCACTGAGGACCTCTCCGGTAAAGAGGATCACATCCAGCACGGGGTCCGTCTGCACGCGGCCATCCACCAGCTGGCTGGTATCTGCCCCGACGATGAATTGCAGCGCGAAGCCCATTGTCATCCAGATGGCAGCCACCAGAAACGCGTCGTAAAGCAGCGCCGCGAGACGGCGCAGCAGCCCGGAGGATACAGGTGTCTCTTCTTCTGCTGCAGCACCGCTGTTTTCGTTCTGCGTCACGCGCGTATCGGTCATTCCGTTACAGTTCCTTCACGGCCTGAATCAGCTCGTTGACAGCCTTCTGGCCATCGCCGAACAGCATGCGGGTGTTGTCGAGCAGGAACAGCGGGTTCTCAACTCCTGAGAAGCCGGTACCCCGGCCACGCTTGATGACGATGACGTTGTCGGATTGTTCGGCATTGAGGATCGGCATGCCGAACAGGGGGCTGCTCGGATCGTTCTTCGCTGCCGGGTTCACCACGTCGTTGGCGCCAATAACCAGCGTCACAGTGGTGTTCTGGAAGTCGGCGTTGATGTCCTCCATGTCATAGATCAGGTCGTAGGGGACGCCCGCTTCGGCCAGCAGCACGTTCATGTGCCCAGGCATGCGGCCCGCCACCGGGTGAATCGCGAACTTCACTTTCACGCCTTTTTCGATCAGCAACTGGGTCAGCTCCCACACCTTGTGCTGGGCTTGTGCGACCGCCATGCCGTAGCCGGGGATGACCACAACCTGACTGGCATACGCCATCATGATGCCGACATCCTGACCCTGAATTTCCTTCATCGAGCCGCCGCCTTCAACAGCGCCCGCACTGGCCACCTGAGTGGTGCCAAAGCCGCTGAAGAACACGTTGCTCACGGAGCGGTTCATCGCTTTGGCCATCAGGTGGGTCAGAAGGGTGCCCGCTGAGCCAACCACAGTGCCGGCGATGATCATCGCGGCATTGCCCAGCACATAGCCTTCAAAACCAACGGCCAAGCCGGTTAGTGCGTTGAATAGCGAGATGATCACCGGCATGTCAGCGCCACCAACAGGCACAGTGATGAACACCCCGAGGATCAGAGCCAGCGCGAAGAATACGACGATAGGCATCAGGTCGCCGGTGAAGAACACCGCGACTCCGAAGCCGACCATCACCAGCGCCAGCACCAGATTGATGAGTTGCTGCCTT
>CAIRBI010000004.1 GCA_903876785.1 uncultured Gammaproteobacteria bacterium | reverse complement strand
TTGGGGTCAGAGTAAAAATACAGTAGTTGTGTATTTTTACTCTGACCCCAAATTTTACTGACCCCAAATTTTACTCTGACCCCAAATTTATTTATCGCGCCTATCGTAAACGTCTAGCGCGCCTGCGCCTCCAGCGCGATGTGCGCCTGGGCAATCACGTACTGGCGAATCGCTTCAGCGTCGGCGTCTTCCAGTGAACTGTCGAAGGACACCATGCCGCGACTGGCCAGCTCGCCGCCGACGACTACTGACTCGAAGGCATCGAGAGTCTGCAGACGCGGGCTGTAGCGCAGATCCGGGAACGTGCCTACGCTGGCGCTGATGGCTGCGGGGCCGTGGCAGACGCTGCACAGACGGCCATAAATCTGCTCGCCCTGGGCCAGGACTTCGTTGACTGCTGTCAGAGGCGGAGGATTGAGTTCGCCCACTGCAGTGACTTCCTGCGGCAGTTCACTCGGCAAGCGCGCCGTACCGCCGATCTTGAAGACCAGCACGCGGGAGTTGTTGTTGGAAGCGCGGGTCGTGGCGCCAATGGCACCCGCACCGACGGTGGGCAGAGAACGGCCACCGGAGAGAACTGCCACATGCTGCACACCATCCACCAGGAAGGTCACCGGCGCGGCAACGGTCATGGCCTGAGTCAGGCCGGACCAGAGGCGCTCGCCTGTTGAGTCGCGGTAAGCCACGAACTCGCCCGCTGCGTTGCCCTGGAACACCAGACCACCAGCAGTACTCAGCACGCCGGCTGCATCAGTAGGATCGAGCTGCGGCACACGCCAGGCTTCCGTCTGCGTGACCGGGTCCCATGCCAGCAGGTAAGACTGGCGCGTGGGCGCAGCAGCACCCGCAGCACTGATCAGCGCCGCACCAGCTGCCAGATCCGTACCGGTATTCCAGCCGCGCTGGGAAGTGATGAACTCGGTCTCTCCTGTGTAGCCCATGATGTTTTCACGCGCAGCCAGATACACCAGATTGGTGCGCTGACTGAAAGACATCGGGTGCCAGTTGTGACCACCCAGCGCGCTCGGCTGCACAATCAGAGGCACGCCAGTCTCGTTGTAACGGGCTGCCGGGATCTCCACAGGACGATCGGATTCCAGATCGATGTGCGTCGCCCAGCTGGTCGGCACGAATTTCTCGGCAGACAGCAATTGTCCGGTCTCTGCGTCCAGCACATAGAAGAAACCATTCTTCGGCGCCTGCATCACGACGCGACGCTCCTGCCCGTCAATGCGCAGGTTGGCGACGATGATGTGCTGAGTCGACGTGTAGTCCCAGGTCTCGCCCGGGGTAGTCTGGTAGTGCCAGCGGTAGGTGCCGTCGTCGGGGTTGAGCGCCATGATGGAGGTCAGGAACAGGTTGTCGCCGCCGCCGGGGCTGCGCAGACTCTGGTTCCAGGGTGAGCCGTTGCCCACGCCAATGTAGAGCAGGTTCAGGTCAGCGTCATAGGCCATGGAATCCCAGACGGTGCCGCCACCGCCCAGACGCCACCACTCGCCGTTCCAGGTCTGGGCTGCCATTTCCAGCTCGGGCTGTTCGAAACCGTCGGCCGGGTTGCCGGGCACGGTGTAGTAACGCCAGTTCTGTTCGCCGGTGTTGGCGTCATAAGCAGTGACATAGCCGCGTACGCCATATTCCGCGCCGCCGTTGCCGATGATGACCTGGCCCTTGATGATGCGCGGGGCGCCAGTGATGGTGTAAGGCTTGGTCTGGTCGACAGTGACAACACTCCACACGACTTCGCCGGTTTTGGAATCGAGCGCCACAAGTCGACCGTCCAGCGTGCCGACGAAGACTTTGCCATCCCACACGGCCACGCCACGGTTGACCACGTCACAGCAGGCATCCACGCCCTTGGCCGGGTCGACCTGCGGATCGTAAGACCACAGCGGTGCGCCAGTGCGGACGTCGAATGCCTTCACGTGGCTCCACGCCGTGCTCACATACAAGGCGCCGTCCACGACGATCGGGGTGGCTTCCTGTCCACGGCTGGTGTCGATGTCACCAGACCAGGCCAGACTCAGCTGACTGACGTTTTCGGTGGTGATCTGATCGAGGGGGCTGAAACGCTGTTCGCCGTAGTCACGACCGTTGGACATCCACTGGCCGGGCTCTTCGTCAGCAGCGACCAGACGGGTTTCATCAACACCCGCACCAAAGTCGAAGACTTCGGGTGGAGCGGCTGCGGCGCTTGACTGAGCAGCTGCCGGCGCTGCCTGGGCGGCGGGAGGCGCTTCCTCGGCCGGACTGCAGGCGGCCAGCAGCAGAGCCGCTGCGGCCAGGGTGGAAATACTCTTAAACTCCAGCATAAACCTCGGCATAAACTTCAGCATGTTCTCAATTACCTTTTCTATGATTCAGCAGATTCAGTCCCTTACAAGCGCGTCTCCACCGCTCCTTCGCGCGGACGTGCAGTATACACATGGCAGGCCCCGGAATGCGACGCGCACAGAGGTCTAACGAGAGAGACCTAACGAGCAAGCCGGAAGACCAGCACACTGTTCCCCGGTAGCTGACCGAACGTTGCGTAGCCACTGTTCACGATCATGTAGTCGCCGGAGAGCACCGGCCCCGTGGAATCGATGGCGCCGCCCTTCGCAGGCACGTTGTTGATCGTGGCGTAATCCTGCAAGGTATTGAACTCCCACACCAGTGCGCCGCTGCGCTGATCGTGCGCAAACAGATGGCCATTCAGGGCGCCGGTCACCACCAGGTCAGCCGTCGTGCTGGCCGGTGCCGAATAGGCTTCCATGCAGTTGCGCACATCGGCCGCACAGCGCTTCGGCACTTCCGCATACCAGAGACGCTCGCCGGTCTTCATGTCGATGGCGTGCAAGCCGGGCTGTCGTGGCAATTCCTCGACGCCACCGGCGCTGCGATCTGACACCGGCACGAAGGCGATATCGCCTACGAAGCTCATTCCCCAGTGCACGCCGCCCAGCGCGCCACCGCGACCGACGCGGGTCTGCCACAGCACCTTGCCGTTGTCATCGGGATCAAGCCCGAACACCACGCCGCCCTTGGTTCCGGCGACCAGAATGTCCTTGCCGGTGGACAGCGTGACATTGAGGATCGGCGCCCCGATGTCCAGATCGGGCCCGGCGTCCGGGCAATTCGGATGCTCACGTCCGCCGCTGCAGGCCATGGTGAAAGCATCGTTGCTGGTGGTCTGCAGTACCCAGTCCATGTTGCCGGTATCCATGTTGAAGGCAATCACGGAGTCGCTGGTGGCGCTGGCGGGGCGCGTGTAGTTCTGGCCGGTGCCGACATAGAGACGATTGCGCTTGGCGTCGAGGGTGGGCGCATCCCAGATCGGCGCACCAGATGGGGCGAAGATGGTATTGCCAGCACTGTTGGTGCCCGCGGGTTTGGCCTCTTCCATGATGTAGGTATGCCAGAGCTTCTCCCCGGTGTTGAGGTTGTAGGCCGCGACGTTGCCACGGAAGCTGCAGCACGCGTGAGTAAGCGTTCCAGCGACCGCGACCTCGATGGAGGACGTGGGAACAAACACCTTGTCGCCGTACACAACGACCGAGCCGGTGCTGCGGGCGTAGGGGTTGGGGTCGACATCGGCATGCCAGAGCTTCTCACCGGTCAGGGCGTCGAGCACGAACACCCGGTTGGAGTTGTCAGCGGCCACCACCAGCGTCTTGTCCAGGGCGTCCGAGTGCACCACAGAGACTGCTCCCCGGACTTCGGTCGTCGCCAGGAAGGTCCAGTGCGAACAGCCGGTGGCTAGATCCAGCGCGTAGACGTTGCCGGAGCTGCTGCCCATGAACATCACCCCATCGACGATGGTCGACTGGGCGCGTGCACTGGAGGCTTCCTCCATGCCGAAGGCCCAGGCCAGCTCCAGCGAGCCGATGTTCGCGGCATTGATATTGGTGCCGGTGGCGGGTTGATGGCGGGCACTGCGCGGACCGTTGGCCCAGCCATTCCAGTTGCTGGCGGCCGCAAGGTTCAGGGTGGTCAGTGGCGCAGCGCATTGCGTGAGCCGCTCCAGCCGGGTGGCGACATAGGGACGTCCGGTCAGGAATTGCGCGACCTGCAGCTTCTGCTCGTCGCTGAGCGCAGAGCCTTGCGGCGCCATGAGCCCCTGAGTCAGGGCGTAGTAAATGCTGTTGGGAGTAAAGCTGCCCAGCGCAGTGCGCGGCGGGGTCCGCAGATCGCTGGGGGCGGCATGGCAGGTTGCGCAGTACTGGTTGTAGACCGCCTCGCCTTCTTCCGTGGTTGCCGTGGCTGCCGTGGCGGCTGGCGGACTGCCGCCGGGCTGGGCGAGAACTGCCGGGCTGATTAACAAACTGCTGATCAACAAGCTGGCGGCGAAGACGCTGCCAAACACCACGAACGGAAGGCTTGATCGCGAACTTCTCATTATTATTTTCCCCGGCACAAGCACGCAGAAGGCACCCCCTTCACTCCTCCGATCCTGACCAGGGTGGTTGTGATTTGATCTTACCTGAAGCCTTGCGAATTACGAAATAGCGCGCATCTGGAATACTCTGGAAGGCGCCTTTTTTATAGCTCAGGCGAGGGGGCTTGGTGTATAGTTCGCGCCAGTTTCGGCTGGCATTTGCCGGCCTGTTCACCCGATCCAGTTACAAACCGAGAGTAGAAGATGAGCGACAACACCAGTGACAAAAACAGCCGCAAGTATTCCAGCCAGGTAGTGGATGGCGTTGAGCACGCCCCCAGCCGCGCCATGCTGCGCGCCGTTGGTTTCGGCGACGAAGACTTCAAACGCCCCCAGATCGGCATTGCCTCCACCTGGAGCATGGTGACTCCGTGCAACATGCACATCAACAAGCTCGCCGAAGAAGTGAATCGCGGCGTGGATGCGGCGAACGGCAAGGGCATCATCTACGGCACCATCACAGTCTCCGACGGCATCTCCATGGGCACCGAAGGCATGAAGTACTCACTGGTTTCCCGCGAAGTGATTGCCGATTCCATTGAAGCGGTCTCCGGCTGCATGGGCCACGACGCCATCATCGCCATCGGCGGCTGCGACAAGAACATGCCCGGTTGCCTCATGGGCATGGCACGCCTGAACCGTCCGTCACTGTTCATCTACGGTGGCACCATCCAGCCCGGCAAGAACCACACCGACATCATCTCCGTGTTCGAAGCGGTGGGCGGCCATGCCAACGGCCGTGTGTCTGACATCGAACTGAAGAACATCGAAGAAACCGCGATTCCCGGAGCCGGTTCCTGTGGCGGCATGTACACCGCCAACACCATGGCCTCTGCCATCGAGGCCCTGGGCATGAGCCTGCCCAACAGCTCCGCTCAGGATGCCATCTCGGCAGAAAAGGTGGATGACTGTCTGCGTGCGGGTGCGGCGATCATGAATCTGCTGCGCCACGACATCAAACCCTCCGACATCATGACCCGCAAGGCCTTCGAGAACTCCATCAAGGTGGTGATCGCGCTGGGCGGTTCCACCAATGCTGTGCTGCACCTGCTGGCCATGGCCCACACCATCGGCGTGGAGCTGACGCTGGACGACTTCACCCGCCTCGGCGCCAACACGCCGCTGCTCGCCGATCTGCGTCCGAGCGGCCGCTTCCTGATGTCCGAGCTGATCAAGATCGGCGGCATCCAGCCTCTGATGAAGATGATGCTGGATCGCGGCATGCTGCACGGCGACTGTCTGACTGTCACCGGCAAGACTCTGGCCGAGAATCTGAAGGATGTGCAGCCCTACCCGGCAGGTCAGGAGATCATTCAGTCCTTCGACAAACCGATCAAGAAGGACAGCCACCTGGTCATTCTGCGCGGCAACCTCGCCCCGCAGGGCGCAGTCGCCAAGCTCACCGGCAAAGAAGGCCTGGAATTCACCGGCACCGCTCGCGTCTTCAACTCTGAAGAGGAATCCCTCAAGGGCATCCTCGACGGCACCGTGGTCGCTGGCGACGTACTGGTCATCCGCTTCGAAGGCCCGAAAGGCGCCCCCGGCATGCGCGAGATGCTCAGCCCCACCTCAGCCATCATGGGCAAGGGACTGGGCAAGGAAGTCGCGCTAATCACCGACGGCCGTTTCTCCGGCGGCAGCCACGGTTTCGTGGTCGGCCATATCACCCCGGAAGCGATCGAAGGTGGCCCTATCGGTATCGTGCAGAATGGCGACAAGATCACCATCGATGCCCGGAACCACGAAGTGAAGCTGCACCTGAGCGACGCCGAGATCGCGGCACGTCAGGCCGCGTGGCAGAAGCCCGCTCCTCGCTACACCAGGGGTGTGCTGGCCAAATATGCGAAGACCGTCTCATCCGCGTCGGAAGGCGCTGTAACGGATAAGTACTTGTAATCAGACTGTCATGAAGTCCCGGGTAGCATGCTCTGCACGCCGCCCGGGGCCGCCTTACCAGCCCCGCTCCATTCGCTGTGGTAGAACTCATTCATGCTGAATACTTACGATCTCAATGAAGAACAATGCCTGATCACCGGACACGAGGAGCACACCGCCGAGTCTCTGGCGGGCGCCCTGTGGCTGGACCTCATCGATCCAGATGATGAAGACCGCCGTCTGGTGGAAGTCATGCACCGGCAGATCCTGCCGGACACGGAAGATGTGGAAGAGATCGAGGCCAGCGCGCGCTCCTATCAGGACGAAAAAGGCGGCCTGCACATTCACTCCATGTTCCTGCACACGGTCGACGATCGCCCGCGCAACACCACGGTGGCCTTCACCCTCACCGGACATCAGCTGATCACGCTGCGCGAGCGCGAGATTCCCGCCTTCCGTCTGCTGCGCATGCGCGCCAAACGCCAGCGCGGACTGGCTCAGGATGCCATCGCGATTCTGCTGGCCCTGTTCGAGATCAAGATCAACGACCTGGCGGACACGCTGGAAGAGGTCTACACCGGCCTGGAGCGCACCAGCAATCTGGTTCTGGAAGAGACTTCCACCGGGATGGAAGATGCCATCGACGAACTGGCGCAGCACGAAGACACCAACGGCAAGGTGCGCCTGTGTCTGATGGACACCCAGCGCGCCCTGACCTTCTTGCTGCGGCACGGCCGCTTGTCACAGGATCACGCGGAGTCTGCGCGGGAGTTGCTGCGGGACATTGAATCGCTGCTGCCGCACAACAGTTTCGTGTTCGACAAGATCAACTTCCTGATGGATGCGGCGCAGGGGTTCATCAATATCGA
>CAIRBI010000003.1 GCA_903876785.1 uncultured Gammaproteobacteria bacterium | reverse complement strand
GGAGCGCGCGGCCCCGGAGCTGTCGAGGCCGGGCCATGCGTAAGCGGCCAGACCGAGGCGATAGTGAACGCCTGCTACCACGCCCTCGACCCCCTGGCCTGGCACCGTGACCATGGCGCTGGCAGTCAGCGCGGTGTCGGTGACAAAGGCGCGGGCGATGGGGTGATGACTGTGGCGCTCCAGCGCGGTCGCGATGGCGAGGCAGGCCTGCGAGTCCAGCGTGTGCAGCGGCACGATCCTGTCGATGTGAAGTTGTGCTTCGGTGAGCGTGCCCGTCTTGTCGAAGACCACGGCGCTGGTCGCCGCCGCGCGCTCAAGGAAGGCGCCATTGCGAATGACCACGCCACGGCGGCGCAGTGTGGTGGTGGCAACGGTGCTGGCAACCGGGGTAGCCAGCGACAACGCGCAGGGGCAGGCCACCACCAGCACGGTCAGGGCAATGATCAGAGCGTTGTCGGCGCCGCGCAGTTCCCAGAAGATACCGGCCGCGGCCGCCAGCACCAGCACGGCACCGATGAACCAGGACGCTGCCCGGTCTGCGAGGCGGGACCACTGAGGACGGTATTGCGAAGCCTGCTCGAAGAGGCGGTTGATCTGTGCCAGCACGAAGTCCTGGGGTTGCGTGCGGGCGCGGATCACGAGTTCGCCGTCGTGATTGGTGGCGCCTGCCAGTACCCGTGCGCCAGGTTGCCGGACACTGGGCAGTGGCTCGCCGGTAAATGCGCTGTCGCTGACGCTGCTGCTGCCACTGACGACCACGCCATCGGCAGGAATTGTCTCTCCGGGCAGCACGCGCAGCAGGTCGCCGACGTCGACGCTACGCAGCGGAACGGTTTCCTCGTTGCTGCTGTTCACCCGCCGCACGGTCAGCGGCAGCAGCTTCGACAGCAAGCCCTGGCTCTCCTGAAAGTGGCGCCGGGACTGGAGTTCAACATAGCGCCCCAGCAGGAGGAAGAACGTGAACATGCAGGCGGTGTCGAAGTACACCTCGCGCGCCTGACTCAGGGTGTTGACGACGCTCAGCAGGAAGGCTGCCAGAATGGCAATCGATACCGGCAGATCCATGCTCAGGCTGCGATGACGCAATGCGTACCAGGCGCCTCGGTGGAATGGCAAGGCGCTGTAAAACACCACGGGAGTGCTGAGGGCGAGGCTGGCCCAGCGCAACAGCGCCGCGCCGAGCGGATCAATCGCCCCGGCGTTGCTTGCTGCTACCACCCCTGCTACGCCCACTTCTGCGACCCCTAGTGCGACCCCTTGTGCGGCTCCGAATGCGCCCCCTGCCAGATAGGCTGGGAGCGCGAACATCATCACCGGCATCATGCCGATGCCCGCCACGCCCAGACGGATAAGCATGTTGCGCTGATGGCTGGCGAAACTCTGCCTCCCTGCATCGGGCAGATCCGGTTCGGGCTGATAGCCGAGACGCTGCACCAGTTGTGCGATCGCGGACACCGACATACCTGCGGCCGGGTTGAACTCAACCCGCAGGCGCCGCGAGGCGAAGCTGACCTGCACCTGCTCGATACCTGCCTGACGGCCCAGCACCTGTTCCAGCAGCCAGACACAAGCAGTGCAGCGCAGGTCTGGAATCAGCAGGCGCAGCGCCCGGCGTCCGTCCGGCAATTCCTCAATGGCGTCGGCGAACGCCAGTTCCGGCAGCGTCTGTGCGGCGCCAGCCGCGTGTGCTGTCAGACCGGCGACGGGCGCGCACTTGTCACGAAAATCATAGTAGGACTGCAGGTCCAGCGCGTTGATGAACTGCACCGCGGCCACGCAGCCCGAG
>CAIRBI010000002.1 GCA_903876785.1 uncultured Gammaproteobacteria bacterium | reverse complement strand
GTTTGGGCGTGGGCGGGCATTATACTGGCCAGCGCCACCAGGAAAAATCCCAGTGTAAGGCCTGCAACTGTCCGATTGTTCATTTTCATCGACTTTCTCTCCCAGAGTACCATTGCGTTATCTTATTGAAACGAGCGTCACGTGCACAATTGAATCAGGACTTGAGCGCTCTCGCAAGCCTCCTGATTCTCTATTGCCTGTCTGCCCCCGGGGGCACCGACCTCAATGTCCGGCTAAACCCGGTTGCCTTCCAGACTGTTGTACTCGTTTCTCTCCTCTCGTGCGGGTCCTGCATTTTTCTTCTTGTTGCCATTCCGTGGCGGTGCTTTGCTAGGGCGGTCCCCCAATCTCCCGTGATTATTCATTAAACTCTGGCGTGGCGGCAAGGTAGTTAGATAATTATATGACTTAGATCAAGCTGCCGGAGCTTTCTGTCTGACCTTGCGATCGTCAGGCTTTTTCGAGGATCGCCGCTGCACCCATTCCTCCTGCCGTGCATATGGATATCAGGCCGCGACCCGAATTTCGGCTCTGCAGCAGTTTTGCGAGGGTGGCCAGAAGACGCGCGCCGGTCGCCGCAAAAGGGTGTCCTAGCGCTAGCGAGCTGCCTGTGACATTCAGGCAGTTGCGGTCAATGGCTCCCAGCGGGCCGTTCAGCCCGAGCTTGCTGCGGCAGAATTCGTCACTCTCCCAGGCCTTCAGCGTACACAGCACTTGTGCGGCGAACGCCTCATGGATTTCGTAGAAATCGAAATCCTGCAAGCGGAGACCGGACGCTTTCAAGAGTTCGCTCACCGCCACAGTGGGTGCCATCAGCAAACCCTCACCGCCCACGAAGTCCACCGCCGACGTGCGGGCGTGGGTCAGCCACGCCTGAACCTGCAGACCATTTGCCAGCGCATATTCCTCGCTGGTCAGGAACACGGCAGCCGCGCCATCGGTCAGGGGTGTGCTGTTACCCGCCGTCAGCGTGCCAGTGCCGTTGCTGTCGAAGACGGTCTTGAGGGAGGAGAGCTTTTCGAGGCTGCTGTCGGCACGCAGATTGTTGTCGCGCGCCACACCGTTATACGGGTTTACCAGATCGTCAAAGAAACCTTCCTGGTACGCCCGGGCTGCGTTCTGATGACTGTTCAGCGCCAATTGGTCCTGCTCGGAGCGAGTAATTCCCCACTGTTTCGCCATCAATTCACAGTGCTCACCCATGGACAGGCGCGTGCGTGGCTCGCCATTCGCGGGAGCCTGCGGGCTGATTTCTCCCGGGCTGAAGCCTTTTAAGGCCCGCAAGCGCCCCATGACATCGCGTGCCTGTCCGGCTTTCACCAGGCGCTGTGCGAAACGCCTCTGGAACACCAGAGGGACATCACTGGTCGTGTCCGAACCGGCGGCGATGGCACAATCGATCTGCCCGCTGGCAATTCGTCCGGCACAGAGCATGGCGGCCTGCAAGGAAGTCCCGCAGGCCATCTGCATTGTAGTGCCCGGCGTTGCCGGTGACAGACTGGTACTCAGCACGGCCTCGCGTGCCAGGTTCCAGTCGCGGGAATGCGTGGTCACAGCGCCGGCAATCACCTCGTCGATCTTGCGACTCGCGAGCCCGTAGCGGTCGACGAGATGTTGCAAC
>CAIRBI010000001.1 GCA_903876785.1 uncultured Gammaproteobacteria bacterium | reverse complement strand
GTATAGTTTTAAGATCACGTAATTCTCCCGTTTATTTTTAAGTTGATTTACTGTGTGTCTCTGGCAATTTAATTGCAGTCTTTATATCCAGACTCGAAACATCGAGCTGCTATGTCCTGCCCTCTGGCAAGCTGCTCTGGGGTGAGCTGTTTAACTCAAATATCACTGATATTCCTTGGGCACCTCCCCATAACACTTACAGTCTTCAACTTTATTCTATAGGCTGCCGCGTGGATTTTGCTTCAGCCATTCGTTTGAAAACGTATCTGTGCATGCTTTTGCCACTAGTTCAGCGTTGAAATTTACCAGTCCTATTGTAGTTATGCCGCCGCCACTCCACAGTAAAGGGTGCAGACCTTCAGAGTTAAAGCCATAATACTTAACGGCGTATGCGAAGAACACTGCTCCGGAGGTAGATTCAGCGGCCTTAATTTCGCATATAAGAAAGTTTGGAGCGGAAGTTTCAACAACTACTCCATCACGCCTTAAGGCGAGCTCTAGAGAGGTCTGTCCTTGCTCTTCAAATTGGGCTTCCTCTGTTGTAACGCCCAACCAGTTAATAACTATGAACTGAACATCAAAGCTTGTTACGCCTTTTAACGATAATCCATTTCCATCCGGAAATTATTGAGATAAAGCAACTCCCGAGCCCGCAGCCGAAATCAGCAATGTTATAAACAGCAGTATCTTCAGTATCTGGCGCATTTCCTTTGTCCTCACCTCATTTGATGAGGCGGATTCAACTCTGAAGTGCAAACGGTTTAGGCGGTTAAGGCCGCCATTTGTTGCTGCATTAAATACGCTGGGGTTTTGAACTCCAGCAGTTTTCTAGGTCTATCGTGAAGCATTTTGACTGCCTTGTGTTGCGTGTTGAAGGCAAAAATTCCTCAGGTATATCGCGCGCTTACTGCTGCAAAGTACCCTTTTCTGGCGTTGATTGACACATTCATTGCAATTGAAGTGTCTGCCATGTTAAAGCAGGCGCTGGCTCTATCTCTAACAACAACAAAAATCAAAGAGCAAACCATGTCCAATCTGTTTCAAGAACTCAAGCGCCGCAAGGTCGTGCGCGTGGCCGGTGTCTACGCGGTGGTGGCCTGGGTGCTGATCCAGGTGGCCAGACCCTAACACTTGAAGGAGAACTGACCGAAGTTCTCGTTGCAAACAAGGGCAGTGGAAGTGAGGTCACAATTAGAACTCACGTAACCCTAAAGCGTGGCAGCCAAACTGTCTTTGACAATATAATTTTTGGCAGGGCGGAGGCTCCAACACTCGACGCCGCGGTTAAAGCGACATTGGATAAATTGGTGAACTCGCTTATTCTGGACGATTATTTTCTGATGGAAATCATTTGATTCCGAGCAAGTGTAGAGATGGCGAAGACAGCAGTATGTGATTATTGATATCGCAAGCTTCGCGAGGGGCGGGGCAATGAAAGCTATAAAGTTTGCTCTTACACGCGTGGCACTATTTTTAATTTCGGTAGTAGTACTACAGAAAACCGCATCCGATCAGGATCTTCCTAATAGGATTTTCGGACTGCACACATACAAAGCGACTGCCGGAAAGCTAGACAAGGCACTGGCCAGTTAGGAGGGATCAAGGACTCTGACCCCATGAGCCCAGATATCTGCGTTTACCAAACCTCTCTTACCAAACACTGGTAAATTTCGCCAGAAGACTGCGTATCGGAAACGCAGTCTTAATGGCAACCTAATGAAATAAAAGACTAATTTTTCTTGGCACAGGACTTGCTAAACACCAATAGTACTCACAGCAAAGGAACCTGATCATGAAAGTCTCCAACCTGAAAACCTCAGTCTTGAAAACCCCTGTTCTGAAAACCTCCGTTCTCAAAACCAGCATCATCGTACTGTTGATAAGCGCGGCCACTCTGCTGGCCGCTTGCTTCAACCTCCCCGCTCAGGCAGACAATCGCAGCGACGCCGAGGCGCTCTTCATTTTCGCTGAGCAACAGCACGCGACGTACTTCAGCCCGCCGGGCCAGACCACTCAGGAATTGGAGGGCTATCTGGTGCGCTACTATCCCGGCACCAACACTTATCTCGGCACGCGTGGCCAGGAAGTCTATGTGCATGGCAGTCAGTTCGGAGTCGGTATCATCCGCGTTGGCGTGATCACGGACTTCATCAACGCCAACAGCGCTGCGGTCCGCGACATTACCAATGCAATATTGCTGCAGCGCGCTGCCAGCTGCGCCGAGTATGCCGGCAACTACAACTCTACGGTGACCGACATCAAACGCAGCCTGAATTTTGCGGGGACACTGAAGATCGCCGTTGCCAACGGACTGTGTACCTTCACCTCCAACAACATTCCCAATCATGATTTCGGCAACGGCGGAAACTTCGCCACTCCGGTCGCTGCGGTTGCGCACAGCTACAGCATGACTGCGACGCCTACCCTTGCCTCAGCACCCACGGCGCTGACGCTGGAGTGGGACAACGCGGTGATGCTCAATGGCGTGAAGGTCGATATCTGGGCGGCGGCCTGCTATGGCGTGGGTGACGGCAAGATCGGCTGCAACAACCCCAGCCAGGCATGGCGCTATGACCCGATGTCGCCACGCAACAACTTCGGCACCGACGATCACAACGCACATACGCAACCAACGGGCGCCTATCATTACCACGGCAACCCGAAGGCGTTGTTCAATGCCAACGGCGGCGCGATCTCGCCCGTCGTGGGCTTTGCGGCCGATGGTTTTCCGATTCTGGGTTCGTATTTTGATGCCAGCGGGGTGATCCGCAAGGTGACCAGCAGCTATCGCCTGAAAGCGGGCAATCGTCCAACGGGGGCAGGCAATCCGGGCGGGACTTACGACGGCACCTATCGGGATGACTACGAGTACGTGGCGGGACTAGGAGATCTGGACCGGTGCAACGGCATGGCCGTCAATGGCCAGTATGGCTATTACATCACCGACAACTTTCCCTACATGATGTTCTGCTTCAGTGGCACGCCGCACTCCTCTTTCAAAAAGCTGGCAGCGGGCGCCAGACCCTGAAGAAGGAAACTACAGTCAACCTTCAGGCAGTCAACCCTCAGGGTGCAAGTCGCTGCAACAGCGGTGCACTTGTCCCTTCTACACCGACCAGCCCTAGCACAAGCAACCATGCCATCTGCGGCCCGCGCTCCGAATCACGCGGGTCGAACCATTCCTCCGGGGAGTGCTCGCCACCACTGTCACCACCACCGGTGATAGTGATGGCAGGGATGCCCAGCGCCATGGGGATGTTGGAATCGGTACTGGAGATTCGCAGGCGCTGCAGTGCACCACCCGCCTCCGCCATGGCCGGGAGGCCGATGCCAATCAGATTTACGCGAGTTTCACTACCAGCGCGGCTGCCAGACCATCAACTCGCTGGAACGCTTTGACCACTCTTGGCCGAAATCAGGAGGCGGAAGATACACTTCGAGTTTATGACTCACCGGACACAGTACAGCAGTTGTTTTCCTTTTATGACTATCCCTATTTTGACCCCCGGCCATTCCCGTTTCTGATGGAAGTGCTAGAGCGGGAGGGTGCAGCGCCAAGGCCGCTGATTCCAATACCCTACGCGTGTGGATAAATCAGGTAACCTGCCCCTTGAATGCAACGAGGATTGGCGTGAGTTGGAGTTTTCAGCCGTTTTATAACCGTCCGTGAAAACGGGGTAGAACCCCTCCCACAGCGGTATTGTGGGAGCGGGCCTTGTGTGGGAGCGGGCCATGCCCGCGAACTGCCTCCTACTGCCCCTGCCCCTGCGCCTGCCCGCCCCCGCGTCCAGGCCGCTGCCTCTGTGTATTCATCATCTGATGAAACTCAGTGAACTCCAGCCCGCCTGTCTTGTCCTTGTCCAACACCAGGAATGCCATGGCCAGTCTCTGGCGAGCCCGCTCAGGCATTTCGTTCAGTTCGATCTTGCCATCCAGATTCTTGTCCATGAAGCCCATGCTCAGGCTCGTGACATATTCCTGCCTGTTGATATCGCGAACGTCGTCTGCCTTGTTGGCGTAACGGAAAGACACGCCCCCGTACAGCATTTCCTCCCAGGTCTGCTCGCCAAAGCTCACCAGCGCCTCGGCATCTGGATTGCTTAGATTGCTGGGTGAATTGTCATACACCATGGTGTGGATAAGTCGGGTGCCCGCTGGCACCGCAAGGGGTTCCTCCAGCTGGAAGTAGCGCTGCCAGTTGAAGTCATAATTCGGCACTGACAGCACCAGCTCTTCGCGGCCATCGGGATAGACTACCGAAAACGTCGAGCTGCGGCCGCGATAATGGGCATGGGGAAACAGGCTGTAGACGACCACATCCTTCTGGAACTGGTAGTAGGCCTTCTCTTCATCCCTGCCCTCACCTGGCGCAATCTCAATGTCCGCATTCAAAATGGCGTAATGCTGCAACGTGAACTCGGGTGGCTCTTCCGCGAAGTAGAGACCGATGCGGGTCTGGTCCACAGTCTCGCGCCCATAGGTGGTGTAGTGCATCTGGCTGAAGAAGGTAGCACCGGCTGGCACCAGCACCCCTGTACCCTCCGGATACTCGTAGACCTCGTTGCCGGGCACGAAGGTCATCAACTGCGACTGCAGCAGCGCGTCACCAATCGGAGTTCCCAGGTCGATGCCGATGGGCTCATCCTTTTGGCCGAAGGTTGCGATGGCGTGATGCAGTACCTGACGATCACTCGGCACGATCTGCACAGCACGCACCCAGACATCGTGATCCAGCGGGTTGTCGACTGTCAGTATCTGGTAGTCCAGAGAGCCTGTTGCCGGAACGGAATAGGCGGGCAGGTCCACGATGAGGTCTGGCTCGCCCAGTTCCCATTCGACGGCGGGCTGCACGACAGACACCAGCGGGTCATCCCCTTCACCGCGCGGCGCACCGGCATCGATCCAGTGCACCAGACGCTGCGCCTCTGCAACACTCAGACTCATGTCGTGCTTGAAACGGTTTACCTGCGGGTCCGCGTGCCAGGGCGGCATGCGCTTGGTTAGCACAACTTCGCGAATCATCGGAGAGAAGCCCTGGATCATCTGATGACTGGTCATTGCCCACGGACCAATGCCGCCCGGACGGTGGCAGCTTGCACATTTTTCCTGCAGCAGCGGCGCGATGTCCTGTGCATAGCTTGCAATGGCTGCCGGCGCAGGTGCTGCGATGATGTCAATGGCAAGAGCCGCAGCGGGTTCGCGGACCGGCAGTGGCAACACGTCGTCATTCAGAACGGCGTCCAGCGCCAGGGCTACAAAATTTTCGCCAGACGCTGCCAGCGTTTCGGACACGGGACCGCGGTAAACGATCTCCCAGGTGCGCGGATTGATGACCAGCACTTCGCCAATGTAGGTAAACGCCAGTGTCTGGCTGACCAGCCCGGTGTCGTCGATCAGCACAGGAACACTCAGGCCCTGCTCGCGCTTTGCGTCCTGCACAGCGCTGCGCGTCTGTCCTGCGTCGGCATTGATCAGGAAGAATGGAATCTGGCGCGCGGAGTGTCCGGCAATG